>JAEYXI010000532.1 GCA_023428515.1 Pseudomonadota bacterium
AAGTGGACTCGCGGGCGAGCCTCGAAGGACGCACTATTCCTCCAGCGTCGCCACCGTCTTCAGCGCGCCGTCGAGCATGTCGCCCTTTTCGTCCTTGAGCGCGGCTTCGCGCAGGCGGCGCAGCCAGTCGGCGGCGTCGGGGCGGCCCTTCAGCATCGGCAGGGCCGACAGCACGCGGTCGAATTTCGACTGTGCCCGCACATGCGTGTCGCTGTAGCCTTTGATCAGCCGGCGCGTGTTCAGGATCTCCACCGCCAGAGCGTAGTCATCGGTGGCGGTGTCGAGCGCCAGGTCGTACCAGCGGTCGAGATGCGCCTGCTCGACATGGTGGCGCAGCAGGGCACGCCGCCAGCGGCGCATGCCGCCGACCAGCCAGAGCATGGCGAAGCCGGAAAAGCTATCAGTGCGGATGCGGCGGCCGCGATTGATGCGGCGGTCGATGAAGGCGGCGAGTTTCGGGCGCTCCTCTATGTAGCGGCCGATCCTGGCCGGCATCGCGCCGCAGAACTCCTCAACGCGCGGATGGAAATATTCTGTCGTTTGCAGGATCGCGTCACCCTTTACACCGACCTCACGGCGCACACGGGCACCGCGCGTCGAGCGCGTCTTCAGGTCGGCGACGCGGATCATGTCGTCGTAGCAGAGCGCGTTGGCGAGGTGCTTTGCGGCGGCGATGGAGAACGCAAAGCCGTGCACAGGCTTGTCCAGTTCGACGGCGCGTTCCAGCCGGTCGAGGTATTCAGCGCCGTATGCCTCGTCCTGGAAATCGACGATCTTGCGCAGGCCACGCAGTCCCATGTCGTGCACCTCTTCCGGCAGACGCTCGACGCGAGCGATGAGATGCCGCCAGCCGTCGACCAGGCGATCGGGGCCAGCGGGGAGCTTATCGGAAAGGTCCGCGCTGCCCCTCATCTGGCTGCCGCCATCTTCTCCCCGTGAGGACGGGGAGAAGAGAGCAGTCGCCAAGGCCGGCGCCTTGCCTGCATCGCCGGAGATTGGCGAAGGGGCGGAAGCTGCGTTCCTCTCCCCGTCCTTACGGGGAGACGTGCCCGGCAAGGCGGTGAGGGGCAGCGCCAAGTGTGCCAAGGAACCGCGCGCGCCCTCGTAGCCGCCTGCGAAGGCTGCAAGGCTCGCCTTCACGCCGCGGCCGGAGCCGAGAATCGTCTTCTCGTAAGTCTCGCGCGGGAACGGCAGCACGCCGGAGCCCGCCAGCGCTCCGAACAGGCTCGCAGAGATGACCGAGCCGTTCTCGACCGCGATCTTCTCAAGGTCGAGGGCGATGAAGCGCTTCGACGCCAGCTCGGCGGTTTCACGCACCTTTGCGGAAGAGGCGCGGCCGTCGCCCGGCTCTATCTTTTCCGACACGGCGGCGATGCGGTGCGAGGAGGCGATCAGCGTGGTCTTCTCAGGCGTGACGAAGCCGCGCATGATGGCGCGTCCCGCTTCCATCAGTTCGGCGGCGATCAATATGTCGACGTCGCCCTGCGAGGGCGACAGCGCGAAGACCGGCAGCCGGCCGGCATCGGGGCACATCTCGATGTAATATATCGTCGCGCCGGTGCGCTGGGCGACGCCCGCGACCGAGGTCGACTGCGCCAGATAGCCGTTGCGCTCGGCGACGTCGACAATCCAGTCGGAGAGCACGCCGCCCCCCTGCCCGCCCACCGCCAGGATGGCGAGTTTTATCACCCCGCCGTCACCGGTGGTCCTGGCGTCGGATGATGCGACCTTCTCAAGCATCGGCGAAGTTCAGCCTGCGGCTCTCGCGGCGGCGCTGCAGGAAGCCGATCACGGCGCTCCGCGCGCGGTCGAGGTAGCGGTCCCAGCCGCTAGGGTTGTGCACGACGTCGGCACGGTAGAACGAGGGGCACAGCACGGCGGCGTCCGCCACCTCGCCGCAATTGCCGCAACCGACGCAGTTCTGGTCGATATGGGCGACCGGATCGTCGCGCAAGGGATCGTCGAGCGACTTCACCGACAGCGACGGGCAGCCGGAAAGCCGCATGCAGGCGTGGTCGCCGGTGCAGATGTCCTCATCGACACCGAATTTCGGCTTCACCACCCGCTCGCCATTGTTGATCGCCTTGGCGACCAGCGGCTTCTCGCGGCGCTGACGGTTCAGCATGCATTCCGACGAGGCGACGATGACCTTCGGCCCGCTCTCTTCGGTGGTCAGCGCCTCCTGCAGCGTCGCCTGCATCTTGCCGACATCGTAGGTGCGGTCGATGTGGCGCAGCCACTTCACGCCCATGCCCTCGACCGCCTTGGTGATCGGATGCTTGGTGGCCTTGGTGCGGTTGTCCGCGCGCGAGGAAAGGATGTCCTGCCCGCCCGTCGCGGCCGAGTAGAAATTGTCGACGATGACGATGACGCCGTCGTTCTTGTTGAAGACCGCATTGCCGATCGAGGAGGTCAGGCCGTTGTGCCAGAAGCCGCCGTCGCCGACGAAGGAGATCGAGCGACGCTTCGCTTCCGGCGAGTTGAAAGCGGACGCCGAGGCCGGGCCGAGGCCGTAGCCCATCGTCGTCGCGCCAAGCTCGAAGGGCGGCATGATGGAGAAGAGATGGCAGCCGATGTCCGAGGCGATGTGGTGCTTGCCAAGTTCCTGCTCGACCAGTTTGGTCGCGGCGAAGATCGGGCGTTCCGGGCAACCGATGCAGAAGCCCGGCGGGCGCCCTGGCACGACCTTACTAATGTCGGGGATATCCTCGCCCTGCTCCTGCTGGTTGGGCGCGCGGATCTCGGCGGACAGCAGCAGCGGCGCTTCGGCGCGCAGGAAGGCGCCGAGCCCGTCGAGCATGACCTGGCCGGTATATTCACCTGCCATCGGCAGATATTCCTTGCCGACGAGTTTCGTGCCGCGGCCGGCCTTGTGCAGCATCGCCGCAAAAGCCTGCTCGATGTAGTTGGGCTGGCCTTCCTCGACGACCAGCACGGCGTCCTTGCCCTCGCAGAAGGAGAGGAATTCGTCGTCGACCAGCGGGTAGACGGCGTTCAGCACATAGAGCGGGATATCCGTCTCGCCATAGGCGTCGGCAAGGCCGAGGCGCTGCAGCGCGCGGATGACGGCGTTGTACATGCCGCCCTGCATGACGATGCCGATCGCGCCGTGGTCGGGACCGAAGAACTCGTTGATCTTGCGCGACTTTATGAAGTCGACGGCGGCCGGCCAGCGCTTCGCCACCTTCTCCTTCTCGTGCAGGAAGGAGGCCGGCGGCAGCACGATGCGGCCGGTATCGCGCCGTGGCGATTCCAGCGCGTCGGCCACCGTCATCGCCGGGCGCTTGTTGTCCTTGGCGATGAAT
>JAEYXI010000589.1 GCA_023428515.1 Pseudomonadota bacterium
GTATTCCACGCTCCAGGCCAAAAAGATCGAGGCCGACCGGGTCGCGCTGGAAAAAGAGGGCGTCAAGTTCCATGAGGCCGACCGCGACGCCTTCCGCGAGGTCTCGCGCTCCTTCTACAACGGCAGGATCAACGCCGCGTGGAGCGAGGAACTGCGGGACAAGATCCGCGATATCGTCGCTGGCTGACCCGCGCACATCGGCTGCCCCCGATACAGGCAGTGCGCGCGCGGAGAGGCTAGCCTCTCCGTTCGGGCACGGAGCTTAGATAGCGCCTGCCCGCGGCGAGGCCCTCCGGTCGCTCAAATGCCCCGCCACCATGGAAAGCTTTGCATGCTGCGAACCTCCCTACGATTCATCTCGAGGCTGGACGAATGGCTGGAAGAGGGGCTTCCGGGCTTGCTCGTCGCCTTCATGGCGGTGGGAATCACGGTCGGCGTCTTCGCGCGCTACCTGTTCCATGCGCCGATATCGGGTATCCCGGAACTGGCTACCAACGCCATGATCTGGGTCGTCTTCCTGGGATCGGCGGCGGTGACCCGGCGCGGACTCCACATCGCGCTGGACGTGACCACGAATGGCCTGCCGCCGCGGCTCAAGGCCGGCTGCGCCATTTTCGCCGGCCTGTGTACCGCGACCGTGCTTGCCTTCATGGTCGTCTGGTCGTGGCGATATCTGAGCACCACCCATCGGATTCTGCCGATGACGGGGATACCGCTATTCCATGCCTGGATCGCGTTGCCGCTCGGAGGAGCATTGATGCTTTTCCACGAACTCGTCGCGTTGGGTCGCAGCGTAAAAGGGCTGATCGACGGAGATTTCGACTATCCGAGCGGCTCCTTCGACGACCATTTCGCGGGCGATGAAGAATTTCGGGAAGATTTGTAATGACACCTGAACTGTCCCTCATGGCCGTGATCTTCGTGGTCCTTATGATCGCTCGGGTTCCGGTCGCCTTCGCGATCATGGGTTCGGTGATCAGCTACTTCCTGGTGACGCCTCAAGCGTCGCTGCTCTTTCCGCAGCGGCTGGCCTCCTCGCTGTCTTCCTTTCCCGTGCTTGCCATTCCCCTGTTCGTGCTAGCCGGAAGCATCATGGCCAGGGGCGGCCTGGCTATGCGGCTGATCCGGCTGGCCGATTCGCTGGTCGGGCACACGAAGGGAGGACTGGGGCAGGTCGCCGTCGTAAACAGCCTGTTCATCGGTGGCATGTCGGGTTCGGCGAAGGCCGATTCGGCCATCGACGCGAAGATCCTGGTGCCGGTTATGCGGCGCTACGGATACGATCTCGGCTTCTCCTCGGCACTGGCGGCGGCGTCGGGCATCATCGCGCCGCTAATCCCGCCTAGCATCGGCCTGATACTATACGGCTTGCTGGCGAACGTCTCAATTGGGCACCTCTTCATCGCGGGGATTGTTCCCGGCTTCCTGGTGGCGATCGCGCTGATGATCGTGGTGCGGATCCAGGCGACACGTCGCGGCTTCGGCATCGTGCGCGAACAGCGCCTGCCGCTGCGCGAAGTAATGAAACGCATCTACGCATCGTGGCACGCCTTGATGATCCCGGTCGGCATCATCGGCGGGCTTCGCGTCGGCGTGTTCACGCCAACTGAACTGGCGGCCGTGGTCGCCGTCTACTCCATCATCATTAGCATGTTCGTCTATAAAGAACTCGACTGGAAGGGGCTGCGCACGGTCTTCATCGAGTCGGCGCTGCTGACCGCCACGATCCTGATCATCATCAGCGCGGCGGGCGCGCTCGGCTATGTGCTCACGCTGGAGCAGATTCCCCACAAGATCGCGGATGCCCTAATCATCACCTTCAAGGATCCGCTGATCGCGCTGCTGGTCATCAACGTCGTGCTGCTGCTTCTCGGAATGATTATGGAATCGACCTCCCTGCTGGTGATCGTTACCCCGGTCCTGGCGCCTGCGATGATCGCTTTGGGTGTGGACCCGGTC
Source organism: Pseudomonadota bacterium (assembly GCA_023428515.1). The sequence continues at coordinate 1,960 of JAEYXI010000589.1, forward strand.
CAGTTCGGCATCATCCTCGTGTTCAACATGACCTTGGGGGGAATTACGCCGCCAGTCGGCGGGAACATGTTCACCGTGATGGCCATCACCGGCGTCCGCATGACGACCTTCACGCGCGAGATCCTGCCCTTCCTCGCCGCTCTGATTGTCGTGCTTCTCTTGCTGACCTACGTGCCGGTGCTTTCGACCGGGCTTCCCGCCCTCCTGCTCTGACCCTTCCCGTGACGGATCTCGACGCGGCCCGTCACGAAAATCTCCCATAGCGAAACCAATCGAGGCACAAGAATCGCCATGCCCACAATCACGGATGTTCGTGCCGTCCAGCCCGACCTCGAGCGCGCGCCGCCGGACTGGCGGCTCTGGTTCGGGCAGGTCGCCATCCGGATGGACACCGATGACGGGCTCGTCGGCTACGGCGTTTCGGGCGGTGGCGTTGCGGCCACCACCGCCGTCAATGCGCTTTTTCGCAAGGCGCTGGTCGGCATGGACACCATCGATACGGATGGCATAGGCCGCGCCATGCGTTCGATTAGTGCACCATACGGCCAAAGCGGGCTTTCCATGATGGCCATGAGCGGCGTCGACCTCGCGGCGTGGGACATCAACGCCAAAGCGCGAAAGACCAGCATGGCCGGCGTCCTGGGCGGCGCGAAGGTCTCGCGCATACCGGGTTATGTGACCGACCCGGAGTCGATCTCGGAAGCGCAGGCGCCGGGCATCGAGGGGCTAAAATTGGCCGTGCGCAAGGACACGGGACCCGATGCGCTCGCGCGACAGGTGCGGCAGGCGCGGGAGATCCTGGGTGACGCTTTCAAAATCATGGTCGATGTCGGCATGAAATGGGACTTCGAGACGGCCCTTTCGTTCTCGCGACAGGTGGCGGATTGCGATCTCGCCTGGCTGGAGGAACCGCTACCGGCACAGGATACAGAAGGCTACAGGCGCCTTCGCCAATCCTGCGAAATTCCCATCGCCGGTGGCGAGCACTGCTACAATATTGCCGAGTTCCGGCGCTTCATGGAAGCGGAGGCGCTTGACATCGTCCAGCCCGACATCACCTGGTGCGGCGGCATGTCGACGCTGGTCGAGGTCTACCGGATGGGCGAAGAGTTTGGGGTTCAGGTCTGTCCGCATCGGGGCGGCGACGTCTGGAGCCTTCCGGCCATAGCAGCGCTGGGCGACTATCGCCTGGCCGAGCAGGCGCGCCCCTGGACCCCGGAGCTGAACGGGCCTTTCGAACTGAACGATAGTGGCTACAGGATACCCGATAGCCACGGCTTCGGCACGGAAATAGATCTTTTCGGGCCAGAGACGGATCGATAATCGCCGCTGCGGAAAGAGTGCGATGTCCTTGACCATTCACATCACCGACCAGATCTACCCCGACACCGTCGCGGAGGTGGTTGCGGCCGCGCCCAACGCGAGCGTCCGCTATTTTGCCTCCCAGAAGGCGTTCGAGGCCTCGATAGGCGAAGCCGACATCGCCGCCGCTGTCAGCCTCGCCCCGGAGGCGTTGGCGCGGGCCGGCAAGCTGAAATGGCTGCAGAGTTGGGCGGCGGGCGCCGATCACACGCTCACACCCGAACTGGTCGCCAGTCCGATCGTCATAACCTCGGCCAAGGGTAACGGGGCCATCCCACTGGCGGAGCATGCCATGATGCTGATGCTGATGCTCGACCGGGACGCGCCCCGCTCCTTCCGCGCACAGGCACAAGGAAAATGGGACCGGTTCCTCCACGGCGAGTTGTGCGGGAAAACTTGCGGCATCGTGGGAACCGGCCATGCGGGCGCCGACCTGGCGCTGAAGGCGAAAGCGTTCCACATGCGAGTGCTGGGCCTCAGGCGCGGCACGCAGGCTCTGCCCAATTTCGACCGCATGTTCATGCGTGCGCAATTGTACGAATTCCTCGCCGAATGCGACTTCGTCGTCGTCACCGCGCCGCTGACGCCGGAAACGCGGTCGATGATCGGACGCAAGGCGTTCGCGGCGATGAAGCCGACAGCGCATTATGTGTGCGTTTCGCGCGGCGGGATCGCCGACGACGATGCGTTGTATGAGGCACTTCGCAACGGGCGGATTGCAGGGGCAGGTCTTGATGCGCATGTCGTCGAGCCTCTTCCAGCCGACGCCCGATTCCGCAATCTCGATAACGTCATCATTACTCCGCACCATGGTGCGGCCACGATGGAGAGTCGCCGTCGCGCGGTCGAAATCTTCACCGACAATATTCGAAGGTTTCTCGCTGGAGAATCTCTCGTGAATCTGGTGGACAAACGCGCTGGATATTGAAGACAACCTATGGCGACCGACTGCTCGCCACAATCAGCCTCGATGCTCTGAAAAGGATGATGCTGCTTGGTAGAAAACACTGCAATATGCACCTATTTCTCTGAGACAACATCTAAGCCATTGTCCGCTACGTCGGAACGCTCGGCTATTGGAAAGACGCCCAGCGTCGACGGGGAGAAGGCAATACTCAAAGCGGCAGGTGACCTGAACGCCGACTAATCCTCGGATTGTTCAGAACATTTGCGTGTCCTCGAAGGCCAGCTTTTTGGACCAGCTGAGGCTGCGGGCTTTCCAAGGGATGCTCGAGCGCATTGGGTCTGGCAAGCTCGGTCTCGCGCTTCTTGCCGCCGCGCTTGATAGTCAATTGCGCGTGATAGGCCGTAGTGCCGGTCCGTCGTTTTCTCGGAATTATCGTACCCGTGGTTTGCCTCAATCATGGTACTGCATGAACCACAGCGGTACAGCATTGCTGTACTTTGACCTCAAAAATGAGCTTAAGCAGGCAAAAGAGGGCTCGAACGGTACAGCATGGAACCCATCTAAGTTACTGTGATAAAAAGAAAAATGAGTAATTATAAAGACCTCCACCTAAGCATCGCACCCATGATGGACTGGACGGATCGGCATTGTCGGTTCTTCCATCGCCAACTGACGCGCCGTTCGCTGCTCTACACGGAGATGGTGGTGGCGGATGCGGCGATCCATGGCGTGCGCGACAGGCTGCTGGGTTTCGATGCGGAAGAACACCCTGTCGCGCTGCAGCTTGGCGGTTCCGATCCGGCAAAGCTCGCAGAGGCGGCGAGGATCGGAGAGGGTTTCGGCTATGACGAGATCAACCTCAATGTCGGCTGCCCGTCCGACCGCGTGCAGTCCGGCACGTTCGGCGCCTGCCTGATGAAGACGCCGGCGCTGGTCGCCGAGTGCGTCGAGGCGATGAAGAGCGCGGTGAAAATTCCAGTCACCGTGAAGTGCCGCATCGGCGTCGACGATCAGGATCCTGAGGTTGCGCTCGACACGCTGGCGGCTGATGTTTTCGCGGCCGGTGCCGACGCGCTCTGGGTGCATGCGCGCAAAGCATGGCTCGAGGGGCTTTCGCCCAAGGAGAATCGCGACATCCCGCCGCTCGACTACGGCCGGGTCTATCGCATCAAGCAGAAATATCCTGACCGTTTCATCGGCATCAATGGCGGCATCCGCTCGCTCGAGGAAGCACAGACCCATCTCGCACATGTCGATGGCGCCATGCTCGGTCGCGCCGCCTACCACACGCCGGGCATCCTCGCCGGTGCCGACGCCGCATTCTACGGCGAGGCTGAGCGGCCTTTCGATCCAGAGGCGCTGCTCGAAACGATGTCGGCTTATGCGGAACGTCACATCGCTGACGGCGGACGGCTCGGACATGTCACGCGTCACATGGTCGGCCTGTTCCACGGCCTGCCTGGCGCGCGCCGCTACCGTCAGATTCTGTCCACGGACGCCACGAAGCCCGGCGCCGGACCGGAGGTGCTGCGCGAAGCCTTCGCGGCAGTCGAATTCAGCGCCGAACTGGAAGCGGCCTAGAGGTCAGTCCCTCAGTACGAGCCGGTCGCCGCGCACGTCGAAGCCCGACAGCGTGCCGATGAAATTCTTGCCGAGCAGGCTCTGCCCAAGCCGGCCATCCTCCGCCACCAGCAGCGGCATGTTCTTTCGCACGATGTCGCCGACCGCCACCTCGTCGGCGACCACGCGCGCTGCGGTCGACGTGCCATTGGCGGTGGACACCGGGATGTTGAAGACGAGCGCGGAGGGGTCGAAGCCCGCCCGCTCGGCGTCGGCGGCGGTCAGCACGGTCGAGGTCGCGCCTGTATCGACCATCGCGCGTATCGTGCTGCCGTTCACGTCGATATTCGCCTCGAAATGCCCGTCCACCCGCTGCCGCAGCGTGACGATTGCCCGCCCGTCGCCATCGGTGGCCGATAGCGGGCTGCCGGGGACGATGCCACCGCTGATCCGGTTCGCCACGTCCTGCAATTCGTAGCGATATTCGTAGCCCGCCATGAAGACGAGTACCACCAGCAGCCAGATGGCAAGTGTGCGGACCGTCTGGCCGAAACGCTGGCCGGAGGCGAGGATGCCGCTCGCCAGCAGCGCCCCGAGAGCGCCGAGATAGATCAGGTAGCCGAAGCTGTCGGTATCGAGCCCGAGCACCTGGCCGCTCGAATCGGCCATGACGAGCATGATCAGCCCGGCCACCACCAATGCCGCCACGATCCAGAAAACCCGCCCCATGTGTACTCTCAGGCCAAGCCGCGTTCGCCCGCCATGCCCGCGCGGCGGGGCTCGCGACCCGGTCC
>JAEYXI010000621.1 GCA_023428515.1 Pseudomonadota bacterium
GCGCTACACGCCGGCCGCCATACCTGCAGAAGGGAACCAACCGCGGCGCGGTCCGTTGTTTGCCTGCGGCGCACCGCCGCATCGGGACGCGGTGCGATCAGTGTCGGGGCATCCCGGTGCGGATCGCACCGCTCCCAGCCAGAAGGAAGAGGGTCATGGCAACCAAAGCGAAGAAGGCAGCCCCGAGGAAAACGAAGGCTGCGCAATCGAAGACCGCGCAATCGAAGACTGGGGCGGGAACCGCGGCGACATCGAAGACCGCCGCGAAGAAGACTTTCGGCAAGGCCGCACCGAAGACCGTCAAGCCGGCCGCGACGAAGTCGAGCGCCAAGACGACGAAGCCCGCCAAGAGCGCGGCGGAGAAGCCGTCGGTGGCGAGCCGCGTCATGCGCAAGGTCACCAAGACCGCGACGGGCGCCGTCGCCATGGCCGCTTCGGTCATCGGCAAGGACGGCAAATCCGCCAAGGCGAAAAGCAAGTAGCCTTCCACGACGCTGAGTACTGGTTCGCGGGCGAGCCTCGCAGGACGCGCCCGCCACCGTGCCTTACGGTCGCGCAGGTATGGTCAGTCCCTTCTGCACGGCCGGCCGCTCAAGCGCCCGCTTCAGCCAGGCGTCGACGTTGGGGAAGCTGTCATAGCCGACGACGTCGCGCGCCTCGTAGAAACCGATCAAATTGCGCACCCAGCCGACATGGGCAATGTCGGCGATCGTGTAGTCGTCATCCATGAACCATTTGCGACCGGTCAGCCGCGTCTCCATCACGCCGAGCAGGCGCTTCGATTCATCGGCATAGCGGTTGAGCGGGCGTTTGTCGGCGATCTCGCGTCCGGCAAATTTGTGGAAGAAACCGAGCTGGCCGAACATCGGCCCGACGGAAGCCATCTGGAAGAACACCCACTGGATGGTCTCGTAACGGCGCACCGGATCGGCGGGGATGAGCTTGCCCGTCTTCTCGGCGAGATAGAGCAGGATGGCGCCGGATTCGAACAGGCCGATCGGCTTGCCGTCAGGCCCGTCGGGATCGATGATCGCGGGAATCTTGCCGTTCGGATTGAGCGACAGGAATTCCGGCGTCCAGCTCTCGTTCTTCATGATGTCGACGAGATGCGGCTCGTAAGGCAGGCCGAGCTCTTCCAGTGCGATCGACACTTTCACGCCGTTCGGCGTCGGCAGCGAATAGAGCTGGATGCGGTCGGAATGCTCAGGCTTCCAGCGCGTGGCGATCGGGAAGGCGGAAAGGTCAGTCATGGGGGCTCCGGGGAGGATACGGTTTCAAAAGGATACCGTCCTCAAGTAGGCGGGCGATCCGCGCCTATCAATGGCACAACTCGCCTATTCGGCCGCAACTGGCGAAATCAGGCCGGCTTGAAGGCCACCACGGCATTGGTGCCGCCGAAGGCGAAGCTGTTGCTGATCGCCGCACGCACTTTCCGCTCGCGTGCGGTGTTGGGCGTCACGTCGAGGTCGCAGTCGGGATCAGGTTCGCGATAGTTCGCGGTCGGCGGGACGATGCCCTCGCGCATCGCCATCACGCAGGCGATCATCTCGATCGCGCCCGACGCACCCAGGCAATGCGCGTGCATCGACTTGGTGGACGACATGGAAAGCTTGCGCGCATGCTCGCCGAACACCTGCTTGATCGCCACGGTCTCGATCTGGTCGTTGGCCTTGGTGCCGGTGCCGTGCGCGTTGATGTAGTCGACATCCCCGGGGTTCAGACCGGCATCGGCTAGGCAGGCTCGCATCGCCGCTGCAGGCCCTTCGATCGTCGGCGCGACGATGTCGGACGCATCAGCCGACATGCCGACGCCGGCAAGCTCGGCAAGGATGGTGGCGCCGCGCGCCTTGGCATGCTCGTAGGTTTCGAGCACGGCAATGCCCGCGCCCTCACCCATCACAACGCCCTGGCGGTCGGCTGAAAAGGGCCGGCAGGTGTCGGCCGCCATGATGCGCAGCGCCTCCCAGCTCTTCAGCACGCCCCAGGACATCGGCGCTTCCGCACCGCCGGCGAGCATCACATCGGCGCGGCCGAGGACGAGCTGGTCCATGGCGCTGGCAAGGGCATGGTTGGACGACGAGCAGGCCGAGGTGACGCCGAAGGTCGGGCCGCGCAGGCCGAGATTCATGCTGACCTGTCCGGCGGCGGCGCCCGGCATGATCTTCGGTACGGTGAATATCTCGGGGCGCGGTTTTCCCTCGAGAAACACTTTGCGATAGTTGTCGTCAGTGGTTTCCGCACCGAACACGCCGACCCCGACCGCCGCGCCGACCCGGTAGGTGTTCTTCTCGTCGACCTGAAGCCCCGATTGGGCGAGCGCCTCGCGCGCGGCTATCACCGCGAACAGGCTGAAGCGGTCCATCGTCACCGTCCGCTTGCGGTCGATGCCATGATCCGGCAGCGTCTTGATCTCGGAACCGATCCTGACCTTGAGGTCCGACAGCAACTCGCTGCTCAGCTGCCCGATCGCGGAGCGGCCTTCGCGCATGGCGCTCCAGATCGACGCAGCGTCGTTGCCGAGCCCGCAGAGTCCGCCTATGCCGGTGACGACGATGCGCTGCCGCATTTATTGCCTTTTCACGGTCAGGCTTTTTTCGCGATCAGGCCGCGAACCGCCTCGATCATGTCCTGAACCGTCTTCAGATTGGCCCAGGCCTCGACCGTATTCATCTCGACCTCGATGCCGTATTTCTCCTCGAGGTCGAAGATGATCTCGGTCAGTTCCAGCGAATGGATGCCTAGAGAGGTGAGTTCAGTATCCGGGCCGATCTCGCCGATTTCAGGATCGGCATGCTCCTTGATCTTGGAGAGGATTTCCCCGGCCAGTTGGTCACCCATCGCGCCCTTCCAGTATTTTTGCGCCGCTCCGACGCGCATGCATCTCCGACATCGATGTCGAAACGTGTGTCTTTCCTCTGAAGCGCATGTTCTGCGCCCCTTTTTGCCACCGCATCTGCAGGTGACAAGCCCTCTATAGAAAGCCGCACCGCCGGAAGCAATAAGGGAAGTTCTCGACAAATGGCCGCCTGTGGCCGACGATACCGGCAAAAGAACCGGACCGGCAAAGGATTGTTGTTGCGGTGCTGATGACCTTAGGCGAGGTGGCTGACCTTTCGGCCCAGCGCGTCGATGCGCGGGCGCGCCTTGCCGTGCGGCAGGAAGGCGGCGCGACCCGCATCGGGCGCCTCTACCAGGAAGGCGCAGCCAAGATCCGCATGCCGGAAGTCCAGGCGGACCCGTTCGAGGCCATACTGATCAACACGGCGGGCGGCCTGACCGGCGGCGACCGCATCGCCTGGGAGATCGAGGCCGGCGACCGCGCTTCGGTCGTGGTGACCACCCAGGCCTGCGAGAAGCTCTACCGCTCGCGCTCCGGCGAGGCGCGCGCCGAGGTCCGCCTCACCGCCGGCCAAGGCGCCCGCATAGCCTGGCTGCCGCAGGAGACGATCGTCTACGACCGCTCCGCCTTCGCGCGGCGGCTGGACGTCGATCTCGCCGAGGATGCACAGGCGCTCATCGTCGAGGCAACGCTGTTCGGCCGTCTCGCCATGGGCGAGACCGTATCGCAGGCGTTGTTCCGTGACCGCTGGCGGGTGCGGCAGGGCGGCAGGCTCGTCCATGCCGAGGCGTTTTCGATCGGCCCCGACGTCGCCGCGACGCTTGGCCGGCCGGCTGCCGCCCGCGGCGCCACGGCTGTCGCGACCGTGCTCCTCGTTTCGCCCGACGCCGAAAGCCTGCTGCGGCAGGCGCGCGAAATCGTCGGCGAGGAAGGCGGAGCCAGCTTCTGGACGGTTGGCGGAACTGGCAAGCTTCTTGCGAGGCTTGTCGCCGGGGACGGCTACGGCCTGCGCAAGCGGCTGGCGCCGCTGGTCCGCCTGCTCAATGGGCAGGCAGGCCTGCCCAAGGTTTGGTCACTTTAGGAGCGTCACAGCCGTCGAATGGTTCCGGCGCTCCGGCATTGGATTTGAAAGCGCATGAACCTCACGCCGAGGGAAAAGGACAAGCTGCTGGTCGCCATGGCAGCGATCGTGGCCCGCAAAAGGCTCGAACGCGGCGTCAAGCTCAACCATCCGGAAGCCATCGCCCTGATCACCGATTTCGTCGTCGAGGGAGCGCGCGACGGACGCTCGGTCGCCGACCTGATGGAGGCCGGCGCGCATGTCGTCAGCCGCGCCGAGGTCATGGAAGGCATAGCCGAGATGATCCACGACGTGCAGGTCGAGGCAACCTTCCCTGACGGCACCAAGCTCGTCACCGTGCACCACCCGATCCGATAGGCAAAAAATGCTGGAACTGCGCCCCAACTGCGAATGCTGCGACAGGGACCTGCCGCCCGATGCGGCAGATGCCATGATCTGCACCTTCGAATGCACTTTTTGCGCGGACTGCGCTGTGAATGTGCTCGGCGGCGCCTGCCCCAATTGCAGCGGCAATTTTTCCGCTCGCCCGATCCGGCCGGCGGCCTTGCTCGCCAAATATCCGCCGTCGAGCAAACGGGTACTCAAAGCCGAGAGCTGTGACCCGAAAGCCGCCTGATCCATTGCCGACATGAAGGAACGCTGCCCATGATCAAACGTCTTGCCGCAACCGCCATGCTGCTTGCCGCCAGCGCGGTTCCCGCCTTCGCGCATCTCGATCCGGGCGAGCATGGCTCCTTCATGGCCGGCGTCTCGCATCCGCTCTTCGGCCTCGACCACATCCTCGCCATGGTGACGGTCGGACTGTGGGCCGCGCTGCTCGCGCAAAGCGAGGACCGCCGCGCATTGTGGCTGGTGCCCGCCGCCTTTGTCGGCACGATGTGCCTGGGCTTCGCCGCAGCGCTGCTTTCCCTGCCGCTGCCCTTCGTCGAGCCCGTCATCCTCGCCTCAGTCGTGGTGATCGGGCTTCTGGCGGCAATCGCGCTCAACGTGCCGACCGGCCTCGCAATGGCGATGGTCGGATTCTTCGCCTTCTTCCACGGCCATGCGCATGGCGGCGAACTCGGCTCGGCGGGCGCACTTCCCTATGGCCTCGGCTTCGCCATTTCCACGGCGCTGCTTCATCTCGCCGGCATCGGGATCGGCCTCGGACTAGGCCGCATGTTCGGCGACGGTGCCGGACGGATCGCAACGCGGCTTGCCGGTGGAGCCACCGCCCTCGGCGGGCTGTGGCTCGCTGTGGCCGGCTAAGGGGGCCCGCATGATCATCGGCGGCCTTGTTCCCGGCGAAATCATCACCGCTTCGGGCGACATCGAGCTCAACGAGGGCGCGCCGACCGTGACGCTCAAGGTCGCCAACAGCGGCGATCGGCCCATCCAGGTCGGCAGCCACTACCATTTCTTCGAGACGAACGAGGCGCTTCGCTTCGATCGCGACAAGGCACGGGGCATGCGCCTCGACATTGCCGCCGGCACCGCCGTGCGCTTCGAGCCCGGCCAGGAGCGTGACGTGACGCTGGTACCGCTTTCCGGCGGCCGCGCGGTCTACGGCTTCCAGCAGAAGATCATGGGGAAACTTTAGTCGATGCGGCGGGTGGCCTTCCGCCGAGAAGCCCGGCCGCTAGCTGGCGGGCTTGGCCGCCGCATAGATCACCACGCCGTTCGCGTCGTCGAATTCCACCGCCAGCACGTCCTGCGGCAGGATCTGGCGGGAATCGATGGCGTGGAAGAGCATCGCATTGCCCTCGATCTCCTTGCGCAGCTCGGTGATCTCCTTCTCTCGCTCCTTCACCTTGGCCTCGACCTCGGGCGGCGGTCCGCCTTCGGTGCGCGCCGCGTCGGGCAGGAACACGATGTCCACCTTGGAAAGGTTCGACGTCTTGCGCACGATCGCGGTGTTCTCCGTGGTCTTGTCGATCGCGGCGATCAAGCGCTGCGCATCCGTCGCGGCCTGCGTCTCCTCTTCCTGGACCTCGGTGCCGATGATGGCGTCGAGCGATTCCTGGGTTGCGGGGCTTTGCTGCGCGAGGACGGGGCCGACGACAGGCATGACGGAAAGCATGGCCGCTGCGGTGAAAGCCGGCAGCCATCTCCTGTCGGGAAAAGTCAGGCCAAGGGCGTTCGGGTCCAGGGTGGTCGTCATCATATGCTCCGCGAATCGGCTACGTCCGGCGTCTGCCGGGAGGTTAGAAGACCAAAACGACAACCGTTAGAC
>JAEYXI010000668.1 GCA_023428515.1 Pseudomonadota bacterium
GATCACGACGAGGGCGGATGACGAGCGTGCAAGTTCGTCCTCCAGCCATTCGATCACCGACAGATCAAGGTGGTTCGTCGGCTCGTCGAGCAGCAATATGTCCGGTTTCGGCGCCATGACCCGGGCAAGGGCGGCCCGGCGCGCCTCGCCGCCGGACAACTCGTCCGGTTTCTCGTCGCCGCTCAGGCCGAGATGCTCAAGCAGATAGGTCGCGCGGTGCGGGTCGTCGGCGGGACCGAGCCCGGCCTCGACATAGGCGAGGGTGGTGGCGAAACCTTCCATGTCAGGCATTTGCGGCAGATAGCGCACGGTGGCTGAGGGATGGCGAAACACCTTGCCGTCCTGCGGTTCGATCAGGCCGGCGGCGATCTTGAGCAGCGTCGACTTGCCCGAGCCATTGCGGCCGACCAAGGCAATGCGGTCGCCCGTCGAAACCGATAGTTCTGCGCCTTCGAGCAGCGGCGTGCCGCCGAAGGTCAGCGTGGTGCCGTCCAGCGTCAGGAGTGGAGGAGCCATTCGTCTGTCTAGAGGCCCTCGGCCGGATAGGGGTGGGCAAGCAGCAGGGCGCGGCCGACCGCAAGCGAGATGCGCAGGTTGCCGCGCACTTCGTTGGACAAAGTGAGGGAAGTCCCGAAGGGAACCTCGACGCTGTCGAGGGGCCATTTCGCGCCCATCACGGATACGCCCGACAGATGGGAGAAGCCGAGGATGCTGAACACCGTGCCATCGTCGAAGTCGAAATCCCGCGAGCCGGGCAGAAGCGGATGAGCTTCCTGCTCGCCGCTGGTGATGATGACCGGCAAGCCCTCCTTGGCGCGACGGATAGCCAGCGCGACATGCAGGAAGGCGTGGTCGGCCCGCGATCCGCCGAAAGCGCCGGCCAGCACCAAAGACGTGGCGCCGCGGGCCAGTGCCTCGGCGACCGCGAGTTCCCCGTCGGTGCTGTCCTTGTCCTGGGGAAAGCGGTTTTGCGGGACAGCTGGAAATTCGGCCAGCAATTCGTCGGTAACGGAATCGAAGTCGCCTACCCAGATCTCCGGCGTCACCCCCAGCGCCTTGGCATGCTTGATGCCAGCATCGGCGGCAATCACGCGTGCGCCGGCGGCCTGCGCCTCAAGGCGCGGCGTACAGACCAGCTTGCCGCCGAGAAGGATGAGGAATCTGCTCATGGCGTGGCCCTTACCACGCGTCATATCGAAAGTGGAAGGCGCAAAAGGCCGACTGGAGCAAACAAAAGCTTGCGTGCCTAAGGCTTGGGCACTATCTCTCGTGACGCTCTAACGGGGTGCCGGCTCGACCGGCTGAGAGGCTTTTTGCCAACCCGCTGAACCTGATCCGGTTTGTACCGGCGGAGGGATTAGACGTCTCGGAAGCACACCCGACGCCTGGTTTCCCTTCAACTCGAACGGAAGGAGGCGCTGATGCGCAAAAAAATTCTACCCTTGATCGCTTTGGTTCTGGCCGGACTGGCCTTTCCCGCGGCTGCGCAGGAGAAACTCACGGTTTACACGTATGAAAGCTTCACCGCCGAGTGGGGCCCGGGCCCGCAGGTCGAGAAAGCCTTCGAGGCCGAATGCGGCTGCGACCTTGAATTCGTCGCCGTCGCCGACGGTGTTGCCCTGCTCAACCGGCTGAAGCTGGAGGGCGCTTCGACCAAGGCCGACATCGTGCTCGGCCTCGACACCAACCTGACGGCGGAGGCCAAGGCGACCGGCCTGTTCGCGCCGGCCGGCGTAGATGCTGGTGCGATCAAGGTTCCGGGCGGCTGGAGCGACGACGTCTTCGTGCCTTACGACTACGCGCATTTCGCCGTGATCTACGATTCCGAGAAATTGAAGAACCCGCCGAAGAGCCTGCACGAACTGGTCGAAGGCAACCCCGACGAGAAGATCGTGCTGATGGACCCACGCACCTCGACGCCCGGCCTCGGTCTGGTCCTTTGGGTGAAGGCAGTCTATGGCGACAAGGCGCCGGAGGCCTGGGCGAAGCTGAAGAATCGTGTGCTGACCGTGACCCCGGGCTGGAGCGAGGCATATGGGCTCTTCACCAAGGGCGAGGCGCCGATGGTGTTGTCCTATACGACGTCGCCTGCATACCACATGATCTCGGAGAGCACCGAGAAGTACAAGGCGGCAGCCTTCGAGGAAGGCCACTATCTCCAGATCGAGGTAGCCGGAATTACCACAACCGGCGCAAAGAACCCGCTCGCGGCAAAGTTCATGAGCTTCATGACCGGACCGGCCTTCCAGGACGTCATTCCTGAAACCAACTGGATGTTCCCGGCCGGCAAGACCGACAAGGCGCTCAATCCGGCCTTCGGCAAGCTGGTCGAGCCGTCAAAGACGCTGCTTTTCTCGGCCGACGAAGTGGCGGCGAACCGCAAGGCCTGGGTGGACGAATGGCTGGCCGCAATGAGCAGGTGAGGGAACAACGCCAACATCCTTCCTCCTCGAGGGGGAAGGATGGACGCGTCCTGGCCGGAATTATTTCACTGGCGGCAATCGCGGTCCTCATCGGCGGCGCGTTCGCCGGACTGCTCATCGAAGGGGTTCAAGATTTTTCCGGCGCGATTGCGGCCTTCGACTCCTATCTCGGCAGGATCGTCCGCTTCACGCTCTGGCAGGCAGCCCTTTCGACTGTGTTGTCTGTCGTGCCGGCGATCCTCGTCGCCCGCGCCTTGTCGCGACATCCGGCCTTTCCCGGCAGGGCGGCCATCCTGCGGCTGTTCGCGCTGCCGCTGGCTCTGCCGGCCATCGTCGCCGCGCTCGGTATTCTCGCGCTGCTCGGGCGTGCCGGTTACCTCGCCGTGCCACTGTCGGCGCTGTCTGACGCGACGTGGCCCGGCATCTACGGCCTCTCCGGCATCCTGGTCGCGCATGTCTTCTTCAACCTGCCGCTGGCGACCAGGTTTTTCCTCGAGGCGCTCGACACTCTGCCGGCCGATCAGTGGCGGCTGGCGAGCCAGCTCGGCATGGGGCCGGTCGCCTCGTTCCGCCTGATCGAATGGCCGGCCATGCGGGCGGCCCTGCCGGGCATCGCCGGCTTGGTCTTCATGCTTTGCATCACCTCCTTCACCATCGTGCTGACGCTGGGCGGCGGCCCGGCCGCGACCACGCTCGAGGTTGCCATCTACCAGGCGCTGCGCTTCGATTTCGATCCCGCGCGAGCCGTGACCTTCACCCTGCTGCAGATAGCGCTAACGGTCATCGTCATGTTTGTGCTGACGCGTCTTGGCGCCAACACCGCTATTGATGCGAGCCTGCCTGTGGCGCAGCGCAAATTCGTAACGATCCGTCCGGTGGAGGCGGCCTTCAACATCGTGCTCATCGTGCTTGCGCTCCTCTTTGTCGCCGGGCCGATCGTCGCCACGGTGACGGCGGGGCTGGCCGCCGATCTCCTCCGCCTGGCGGGCGACCCGGCGGTTCAGCAGGCGACGGCGACCAGCATCGTGCTTGCCGTTCTCTCCGCGCTTCTCTCGGTCGCAATCGCGCTGTCCCTGGCCGCCGCGCGTCAGGCGTTGGCAAGACGGCGCGCGAACCGGACAAGCTTCCTCGAAAGCCTCGCCGGCACAGGCGCCGGTTTTGTCCTCCTCGTGCCGCCGATCGTCATCGGCGCAGGCTGGTTCGTGCTGTTGCGCCATTCCGATTTCCTTTTCGCCGCAGCGCCCGTCATGGTGGCGACCGTCAACGCCGTCATGGCGATGCCCTTCGCCATCCGCGCCATCCGCCCGGCCTACGATGCGGCAGGCGAACGCAACGATCGCCTCTGCGCGCAACTGGGGATCAGCGGCTGGAACCGCGCCAGGCTCATAGACTGGCCCGTCCTGCGCCGGCCGATCGCCACCGGCTTCGCCTTCGCCATGGCGCTTTCGCTCGGAGACCTCGGCGTGATCGCTCTCTTCGGCAGCGACTCCGTCCAGACCTTGCCTTATCTGTTGCTGGCGCGGTTGGGGTCCTACCGGACGGACGACGCGGCGGGATTGGCGCTGCTGCTTGGCCTGCTCTGCCTGGCGCTGGTGTTCCTCGCCGATCGTTTCGGAAAGGAGAGAACTGCTTGAAGCAAAGGGAGACGAACGACACGGCGGTTCGCCTCGACGACGTCCGTTTCAGCTACGGCGAAGCTTCCATGCGCTTCCAGGCGAAGTTCAGGCCGGCGGCGATCACGGCGGTTATGGGCCCGAGCGGCTCCGGGAAATCGACCCTGCTCAACCTGGTCGCCGGCTTCGAGACGCCCGATTCCGGCCGGGTGGTCATCGGCGGCGAGGATGTCACGGCTTTGCCGCCCGCCGCCCGGCCGGTCTCGATGATGTTCCAGGAGAACAACCTCTTCGCCCATCTCGATGTCGCCAGCAATGTCGGGCTCGGACGCTCGCCTTCCTTGCGCCTCACGCCGGCCGACAGGAGGGCTGTGGCCGACGGGCTCGTGGGCGTGGGCCTGACAGGCAAGGAGCATCGCCTGCCGCGCGAACTCTCGGGCGGCGAACGCCAGCGCGTGGCGATCGCGCGCATCCTCGTCCGCGACCGCCCCGTGCTGCTCCTCGACGAACCCTTCGGCTCGCTAGGTCCCGCACTTCGGCAAGACATGCTGGAGCTGCTGGCGAGCGTCCAGGCAGAGCGGCGCATGACAGTGCTGTTCGTGACGCACCAGCCGGAGGATGCGCGGCGGGTCGCCGACGACATGATATTCCTCGAGGACGGCGCCGTTTCGGCCGCCGGGCCGACTGAAACCTTCTTCAGCCAATCTGGACCGGAAGCGTTCCGGCGCTATATCGGGGCCCAGATCACGGAATTTGCCCGGAAGCGGACATAATTTACGATCACATCGTCAACTGGGGGCCATTTTGTGATATTGGCAACCTTGTGAAGAACAGATTGAGGCAGCGCCCTTCCTCCCCAACCGGCGCGCCGCAACCGAAAGGACATTGTGCTGCCGTCACGCAAGATCAGCAGAGGAGGGACCATTTCGCGGCCGTCCCGCCCGCTGAGCCACACCGCGCGTCTTCTCGCTGCGGTCGGGCTGACGGCTTTGCTCGCCGGTTGCCAGGCTTTGTCCAGCCTGTCGACCGGTGGTGGCCAAATCAAGGAATCGGCCTTCCGTCCGTCCGAGACGCCAGTCACCGTCGATTCCGTATCGCGCAACGACCGACTGGCCGAACTGGCGCGCGCCCAGCATCCGCGCATCCTGGCGACGTATGGCGGAGAATATTCTGATCCGAAGCTGGAGCGCATGGTCGCCAAGGTGGTCGGCAACCTCACCACGGTGTCCGGTAATCCCGGCCAGGCCTATCGCATCACGATCCTGAACTCGCCGAACGTGAACGCTTTCGCCCTGCCGGGCGGCTACCTCTACGTCACCCGCGGGCTGCTGGCGCTGGCCAATGATTCGGCCGAGCTTGCCGCCGTGGTCGCCCACGAGATGGGACATGTCACGGCCAACCACGGCCTGCAGCGCCAGCAGAGGGAAGCCGAGGAGGTGCTCGCCACCAAGGTGGTGACGGACGTGCTCGGCCAGAACCCCAGCGCCAACATGGCGCTGATCCGCGGCAAGCTCAGGCTCGCGCAGTTCTCGCGCAACCAGGAGCTGGAGGCCGATGCGATCGGCATCAAGACCAGCGGCCAGGCCGGCTTCGACCCCTATGCGGCGGGCCGCTTCCTGCAGTCCATGTCGGCCTATACCGATTTCCGCTCGGTCAGCGGCGCCACCGACGCGAGCCTCGACTTCCTGGCGAGCCATCCGAACGCACCGCAGCGCATCGAGCTTGCGCAGCGCCATGCTCGGCAGTTCGGCCAGCCTGGGCAGGGTGCGCGCGACCGCGATTCCTTCCTCGCCGGCATCGACGGCCTGCTTTACGGCGATACGCCTGAAGAGGGCTACGTACGCGGCAATACCTTCCTGCATCCGCGTCTTGGCATCTCCTTCTCCGTGCCGCCGGGCTTCGTCATCGACAACAGCGCCGCCGCGGTCACCGCGACGGGACCGGGCGAACTCGCCATCCGCTTCGACGGGGTGTCGCTCAATTCGCGCACGCAGCTCGCGGATTACATCCGGTCCGGCTGGGTCGCTGGCCTCGATCCCAACAGCATCCGCACGCTGACCATCAACGGCAACGAAGCGGCGACCGCACGCGCTGCGGCCGATGGCTGGAAGTTCGACATCACGGTGGTCAGGGCCGGCGGCCAAGTCTACCGGCTGTTGACGGCCGCGCCGACGGCCAGCGACCAACTCGACGCCACAGCGCAGACCGTCGGCGGCAGCTTCAAGGTCCTGTCGGCGCGCGACAAGGCAAACCTGAAGCCGCTGAGAATCCGCGTCGTCACGGTGAAGCCCGGCCAGACGGTCGGCTCGATCGCCGCTTCCATGGTCGGCGTCGATCGCAAGCTGGAACTCTTCCGGGTGCTGAACGCGCTTGCTCCGGGCGCGACGGTCTCGACCGGCGACAAGGTCAAGATCATTACGGATAGCTGAGGCCGTCAGGCGGCGAGGAAGCCCGATCCCTGCTTGATCAGCGCGGTTTTCAGCTTCTCCAGCGCCCGGTTCTCGATTTGCCGGACACGTTCCTTGGATATCCCAAGCGTCTCGCCGAGCGCCTCCAACGTGGCGCCGTCCTCGGACAGGCGGCGCTGCTCGATGATCTTCATCTCGCGCTCGTTGAGCACGCCAAGCGCATCCTTCAGCCAGCCGGCGCGACGCTCGATGTCGATCGTCTCCTCGACGATCTCGTCCGGCAATGGACCGTCGGAAACCAGGAAATCGGATCGCTCCGCCGTCGAGCCGCCCTCGTCCGTCAGCGGCGCGTTGAGCGAGGTGTCCGACGCCGAAAGCCTGGAATCCATCAGTGCGACGTCCGCTTCCGACACGCCCAGCGCCATCGAGATCTGACGGCGGATGGCGACGTTCGAGAGGGTTTCAGGGCCTTGCGCGAGCCGTGCCCTCAACCTGCGCAGGTTGAAGAACAGCGCCTTCTGCGCGGAACTGGTACCGCCGCGCACGATCGACCAGTTGCGCAGGATATAGTCCTGGATCGAAGCGCGGATCCACCAGGTCGCATAGGTCGAGAAGCGCACGTCCCGCTCGGGCTCGAAGCGCGCAGCCGCTT
>JAEYXI010000001.1 GCA_023428515.1 Pseudomonadota bacterium
GTGCTGTTCGCGGCCTTCACCGGCAAGGCGGCGCTGGTGATGAAGCGCAAGGGCTGCGAGGGCGCCTCGACCATCCACAGCCTGATCTACCGCGCCCGCGAGAGCGCCGCCGAGCAGCCCAACTTCGAACTGTGGGACGACGCGCTGAAGGCGGTGGCGCGGTGGCTGAAGGACGGCCGTCCGCAGATCTTCCGCCTGTTCGGCTATGCCGGCACCGGCAAGACGACGCTTGCGCGCTATTTCGCCGAGCATGTCGACGGGCAGGTGCAATTCGCTGCCTTCACCGGCAAGGCGGCGCAGGTGCTGCGCTCCAAGGGCGCCACCAACGCGCGTACCATCCATTCCGTGATCTACCGGCCGCGCGGCGAGGAGGCGGTCGAGGACGAGACGACGGGCAAGACCTCGATCAACCCGACCTTCGCGCTCAACCGGCAAAGCCCCGTGGCGCGCGCAAAGCTCATCATCGTCGACGAGTGCTCGATGGTCGACGAGCAACTCGGCCGTGACCTGCTCTCCTTCGGCACGCCGATCCTCGTACTCGGCGACCCCGCGCAGTTGCCGCCGATTTCGGGCGGCGGCTTCTTCACCGAGCATGAGCCCGACGTGCTGCTCACCGAAATTCACCGCCAGGCGCGCGACAATCCGATCATCCGGCTGGCGCTCGACGTACGCGAGGGCCGCGAGTTCATGCATGGCGACTTCGGCACGGCGCAGGTGATCGGCCGCGAACAGGTGACGCAGGAGCTCGTGCTCAAGGCGGACCAGGTGCTGCTCGGTACCAACCGCACGCGCCGCCGCTACAATGCGCGCCTGCGCGAGCTGAAAGGCTTCACTGCCAGCTATCCGCAGGCCGGCGACAAGCTGGTCTGCCTGCGCAACGACCCGGCGAAGGGGCTGCTCAACGGTTCGCTGTGGAAGGTGATGACCTCGTCGCGCGAGACGGTGAAGCCTGGCATCAACCTGCTCGTGTCGCCGGAAGAGGACGACCCCGACCGCGGCGTCGCCAAGATCAAGCTCCTGAAGGCTGCCTTCGACAATCCGGACGAGGACATCCCCTGGCAGCAGAAGAAGCGCTTCGACGATTTCGACTATGGCTATGCGCTGACCGTCCACAAGGCGCAGGGCTCGCAGTGGAACGAGATCGTGCTCTTCGACGAAAGCTGGGCCTTCAAGGATACGCGCCAGCGCTGGCTCTATACGGCGATCACCCGGGCGGCCGAGCGGCTCACCATCGTTAGGTGAGATGGTGGCCTAACGTTCGGTCAGCGGAAATCCGCTGCATTTCATCTGACGAGGCGCTATAGAGCAGCCCTCAACGGTCAGACATGCCATGCCCGCAAAACTCTCCGTCAACCTCAACGCCATAGCCATGCTGCGCAACCGGCGCGACCTGCCGTGGCCGAGCGTCACCGGGCTTGGCCGTATCGCGCTTGCTGCCGGCGCGCATGGGCTGACCGTGCATCCGAGGCCGGACCAGCGGCACATTCGCTTCACCGACCTACCCGAGATCAGGGCGCTGATCGACGACGAGTTCCCGTCCGCCGAGTTCAACATCGAGGGTTATCCGACCGGTGATTTCCTGGCTCTGGTGGAGAAGGCGCAACCCGAGCAGGTGACGCTGGTGCCTGACGATCCCGAGCAGCCGACGTCCGACCACGGCTGGGACTTCGTCGCCAACCGCGACATGCTGAAGGCTATCGTGACCAGGCTCAAGAAATCCGGTGCCCGCATATCGCTGTTTTGCGATCCGGATGCGTCGGAAGAGCAGATTGCCGCGGCAAAGGCCACCGGCACGGACCGGATAGAGCTCTACACCGGCCCTTACGGCAGCTGCCACGATGATTCCGCAAAAGCCGCCAAGGAGTTGGAAAGACTGGGCAAGACGGCCGACTCGGCTTTCGCTGCGGGTCTTGCCGTCAATGCCGGGCACGACCTCACCGTCGCCAACTTGCCGGCTCTTGCCAAACGAATCCCGGGGCTTACCGAAGTGTCCATCGGCCACGGCCTGACTGCGGACGCGCTGGAATACGGCATGGCGGGGACGATCGGACGCTTCCTCAAGGCCTGCGGCTGGTAAGCTTGCGCAGCGTCAATTGCGCATGCGGCGAAAGGCAGCTATTGCATTGCAACATTTGCCAAAGCCGGGCCGGTCGTGTAGAGCCGCGCGCGCTTTGTCGGAGTAGCGTTGATGGTCCAAAAACCAGCCGATAGCGACATAGAAGCGATCGGCCAGACGGGACAGAAGGACGCCCCGACCAGGACCGGGCTGTTGATGCTCGGTGCGCTTGGCGTCGTCTATGGCGACATCGGCACCAGTCCCATCTATGCCTTCCGCGAAGCGCTGCATGCGGCCTCAGGCGGTGCTCCGGCGAACCGGGTGGAAATCCTGGGCGTGCTGTCGCTCATCGTCTGGGCGCTCACCCTCATCGTCACGATCAAATACGTCGTGTTCGTGCTGCGCGCCGCCAATGAAGGCGAGGGCGGCACCCTGTCGCTCATGGCGCTGGCGCGCCGCGCCTATCCGCGCGCCGGGACCGTCATCCTGGTGCTCGGCATCATCGGCGCCTCGCTCTTCTTCGGCGACGCCATCATCACCCCGGCGATCTCCGTGCTCTCGGCGGTGGAAGGCCTGAAGGTCGTGACGCCGGCCTTCGACCCCTATGTGGTGCCGATCACCCTTGTCATCCTGGCGGCGCTGTTCGCCGTCCAGCGTTTTGGCACGGGGAGCGTCGCGATCGTGTTCGGGCCGATCACCCTGGTCTGGTTCCTCGCCATCGGCATAGCCGGCCTGTCGCACATTTTCGACGACCCGGAAGTCTTCTTCGCAGTCAATCCATATTACGCGGCCAACTACCTCTTCATTCAGCCGAATGTCGCCTTCATCACGATCGGCGCGGTCTTCCTGGCGGTCACCGGCGCGGAGGCGCTCTATGTCGATCTCGGCCATTTCGGCCGCCGTCCGATCGTGCTCGCCTGGGCCTGGGTCGTGTTCCCCTGCCTGCTGCTCAACTATTTCGGCCAGGGCGCCTATGTCATGGCGCATGAGGGCACGCCGCGGAACCCGTTCTTCGAGATGCTGCCGCAATGGGGCGTCCTGCCGATGGTGCTGCTTGCCACGGCTGCGACTGTTATCGCCAGCCAGGCGGTCATCTCGGGCGCCTATTCGCTGACGCGCCAGGCAGTGCAGCTTGGTCTGCTGCCGCGCTTCGAGATCCAGCACACGTCGGAGATGCAGTCGGGCCAGATCTACATGCCGCGCGTCAACTTCCTGCTCGCCGTCGGCGTGATGCTGCTCGTCGTCGGTTTCGGCGAGTCGAGCGCGCTCGCTTCCGCCTACGGCATCTCGGTCACCGGCGAGATGCTGGTGACGACGGCACTGCTCTTCGTCGTCATGCGCCACCGCTGGAAATGGCAGTTCGGGGCCACGATCAGCCTCATCGCCCTGTTCGCGGTCATCGATGCCGGCTTCTTCTCGGCCAACATTGTGAAGATCCTCGACGGCGGCTGGGCCTCGATCGGCGTCGCCTTCCTCATGTGTCTCATCATGTGGACCTGGGTGCGCGGCTCCAGGCATCTCTTCGACAAGACGCGCAAGAACGAGATTCCGCTCGACTTCCTGGCCGGAAACCTCGCCAAGAAGCCGCCCATCCTGGTGCCGGGCACGGCTGTCTTCCTCACCAGCGACCCGCTGAGCGCGCCGACTGCGCTGATGCACAGCCTCAA
>JAEYXI010000270.1 GCA_023428515.1 Pseudomonadota bacterium
GGCGCCGACGCTGGAGGGCAAGAAGCTGGTCTTCGCCTCGGTGCTGAGGGCCGGCAACGGCCTGCTCGAAGGGCTTCTCGACCTCGTGCCGGCGGCACGCGTGGCGCATATCGGCCTCTATCGCGATCATGAAACGCTGGAGGCGGTGGAGTATTTCTTCAAGGCGCCGAGCGATCTCGGCGACCGGCTGGTCATCGTCGTCGACCCGATGCTCGCCACCGCCAATTCGGCGATCGCGGCGATCGACAAGCTGAAGGAGCGCGGCGCAACCAATATGCGCTATCTCTGCCTGCTGGCCGCGCCCGAGGGCATAGAGCGCTTCACCAAGGCGCATCCGGACGTGCCGGTCTTCACCGCCTCGATCGACGAGCGGCTGAACGAGAAGGGCTACATCGTGCCCGGGCTCGGCGATGCCGGCGACCGCATGTACGGGACGAAGTAGGCCCGTTTTACATTCCGTTAACAAAATCGCAGGAATCCGCGCCGCTTTGGCGAGCCGGCTGCCGATTTTAAGCCCGTGATGACCTTGGCCGGCTAGGGTTCGGCCAAGCGGAACCGGGCCTTGCCATGCTGCGCAAGCTTCTCATCCTGATCGTCTGCGCCATCGCGGCAGCGTCGGTGCCGGTGCTCTATGAGCGCAATCCTGAACTTTTCCACGGCCTGCTCCAGCGCGCGGACGAGCCACAGGTTCCGCCGCAAACTGTCGCCAAGGCCGAGATCAGGACCTCACAGCCAGCCGAGCCGGCAACCGAGGTCCTGCTTGGCCGCAAGGTGAGGATCGCGGCGGACCAGTTCGGCCATTTCAATGCCGACTTCCGGCTGAACGGCCGCAATGTCGACGCGATGATCGATACCGGCGCGACGCTGGTCGCGATGAACGCATCGACGGCCCGGCGAGCGGGCATCAAGGTGATGCCGGCCGACTTCAAATACAAGGTGAGGACGGCGAACGGCGAGACGCGGGCAGCCGGGGTGACGATCGACAAGCTGCAGATCGGCCGTATCCTGGTCGAGGATGTCGAGGCGGTGGTGCTCGACGACAAGGCGCTGGACGGGACGCTGATCGGCGTCAGCTTCCTCAAGCGGCTGGCGAAATATCAGGTTGAGAACAACACGCTGCTGCTCGTCCAGTAGCGTGATCTGCGCATTCCCTTTCCTGGAATTGCTCAGGCTGTCGGCGCGATCCTGCGGATAACGGCTTTCTGTGCCGTGGGCCGGACCGGACCGATTGCATAGGCCGCGAGGATTTCACGCTCCGCCTTTTCCGCTGCGCTTCTCGATCGCGCATGGATGATGGCGAGCGGCTCGCCCTTCACCGCCTCCGCGCCGACCGGCAACAGGCCGGTGATGCCGACGGCGTGATCGATCACATCATCGGGTTGGGTGCGGCCGCCGCCGAGCGCCACCACGGCGAGGCCGATGTCGCGCGTGGAGACGCCGGTGACATGGCCCTTCTTCGTAGCCAGGACGGCATGCTCGATCGGCGCCTTCGGCAGATAGGTGAGAGGCCGCTCCATGAAGTCGGCCGGGCCGCCAAGCGAGGCGACCATCTGGCCGAAAGCCTCAGCCGCACGACCGTTGTCCAGCGCTTCCGTCGCGCGCGACAAGCCTTCCTTGTTGGAGCCGGCTATGCCCGCGGCGACCAGCATCTCGGCGGCAAGCGCCATGGTGACCTCGAAGAGCCGTCGATCGCGGCGGCGTCCGGCGAGGAAATCGACGGCGTTGATGACTTCGACGGCGTTGCCGGCGGCCGACGCCAGCGGCTCGTTCATGCCGGTGATGAGTGCCGAGGTGCGCGTGCCGGCGCCGTTGGCGACCTCGACGAGGCTTTTGGCGAGCTCGGCGGCGTCGCGGCTTTTTGACATGAACGCGCCGTTGCCGACCTTGACGTCGAGCACCAGGGACTGGAGCCCGGCGGCGAGTTTCTTCGATAGGATCGAGGCGGTGATGAGCGGCACGGATTCGACCGTCGCCGTGACATCGCGGATGGCATAAAAACGCTTGTCGGCGGGAGCCAACTGAGCCGTCTGGCCGATGATGGCGCAGCCTGCAGCGAGCACCGTCTTACGGAAGAGCGCATTGTCGGGCTGGCTCACATAGCCTGGGATGGCGTCCATCTTGTCGAGCGTGCCGCCTGTGTGGCCAAGGCCGCGGCCCGAGATCATCGGCACATAGGCGCCGCAGGCTGCCACGATGGGGGCGAGCATCAGCGAGACGTTGTCGCCGACGCCGCCGGTCGAATGCTTGTCGGTGACCGGGCCGGGCAGGTCCGACCAGTCCAGCGTGTCACCGGAATCGCGCATGGCCTCCGTCAGCGCCACCGCCTCGTCGCGGCTCATGCCGTTGAAGAAGACGGCCATGGCGAGCGCGGCGACCTGTCCCTCCGAGACTTTGCCCGACGTCATGCCGGCGACGAAGGCCGATATTTCTTCCGATGACAACGGCTTGCCGTCGCGCTTCCTGCGGATGATTTCCTGGGGGAGCACGGTCAGAGCCCTTCAGCGAGCGCGTGTTTCAGGATCATCGCCAGCCGCGCGCCGCCGATGGGCGCCATGTCCTTGGTCTCCTGGTGCGAGAGTTCGCCGCCGGTCATGCCGGCCGCCAGATTGGTGATCACTGAACAGGCGGCGACGCGAAGGCCGAGGAAGCGCGCGAGGATGACTTCGGGCACGGTCGACATGCCGACTGCGTCTGCGCCCATGACGCGCGCCATGCGGATCTCGGCCGGCGTCTCGAAGGAGGGGCCGGAGAACCACATGTAGACGCCTTTGGACAGCGGCGTGCCGGTCGCCTTGGCGGCCCGCTCGATGGCCGAGCGCATGCCGGCGTCATAGGCCTCGGTGAGGCCGACAAAGCGACGATCGGTAGGCTCGCCGAAGAGCGGGTTAGAGCCCGAGAAGTTGATGTGGTCGGTGACCAGCATCACCGAGCCGGGCGGCATGTCCAAGCGCAGCGAGCCGGCGGCGTTGGTGAGGATGAGCTTTTCGATGCCGATGCCGGCAAGCGCCTCGAGCGCCGGCCGCATGATCGCGGCGTCGCCATGCTCGTAATAATGCGCGCGGCCGGCGAGAAGCAGCGCGGGACGTCCGGCGAAGTCGCCGGCGACCACCTCGCCGGCATGGCCGCTGACGCCGCTTTTCGGGAAGCCGGGCAAATCGCCATAGGGGATGCGGACGGCGTTCGTAACTTCACCTGCGAGCGGCCCGAGGCCGGAGCCGAGCACGATCGCGACCTCGGGCTTAAGCCCGCCAAGGCGGTCGGCGAGGATGTCGGTGGCAGCGGTCATTTCAATATGTCACCGGCGAAGCCGTAGGGCAGGATCTCGCCCATGGTGACGGTCTCGACGACGCCGTTTTCATCGCAGAGATGCAGCTTGGTCTCCGGCTGTGTGAACTCGGCGAGGCGCTGGCGACAGCCGCCGCAGGGCGTGACCTTCGGCATGCGCTCGGCGATGACGGCGATCTCGGTGATCTTGCCGCCGCCGCCCATGATGTAATGGCCGAGCGCGGTGGTCTCGGCGCACCACCCCTCGGGATAGGACGCGACCTCGATGTTGGCGCCGGAGAAGACGCGGCCGTCGTCGCAGCGCAGGGCGGCGCCGACCGGGAATTTCGAGTAGGGCGCATAGGCCTTGGCCATGGCGGTCTTCGCCGCGAGGAAGAGGTCGTGGGACATTGGCAAATTCTTTCGCAACTAGCGGGAGACTACCGCTCCTTCACATAGGGCACGCCGCCGGCGCGCGGCGGGATGGCCTTGCCGATGAACCCGGCGAGCAGGACGACGGTGAGAACGTAGGGCAGCGCCTGCATGAACTGTACGGGTATCTTGCCGATGCCGGGCAGCGCGACGCCCTGGAAGCGGATGGCGAAGGCGTCGAGGAAGCCGAAGAGCAGGCAGGCGAACATGGCAGGCACCGGCTTCCACTTGGCGAAGATCAGCGCGGCGAGCGCGATGAAGCCGCGGCCGGCGGTCATGTCCTTCACGAAGCCCGCGCCTTGCGCCATCGACAGGTAGGCGCCGGCGATGCCGGTCAGTACGCCGCAGCAGATCACGGCGCGGTAGCGGAGCCATGTCACCGAAATGCCGGCAGTGTCGACGGCTGCCGGATTTTCGCCCACCGCGCGCAGGCGCAAGCCGAAGCGCGTGCGGAACAGCACCCACCATGTGAACGGCACGGCGAGGAAGGCGAGGTAGACCAGGATCGAGTGCCCGGAGAGAAGTTCGGAGTAGATCGGACCGACGATCGGCACGCCGCGCAACGCTTCGGCAAAGGGCAGTTCGATGGCGTTGAAGCGCTGCGCCGCTTCGAGCTGCGGCGTCCGCCCGCCCTGCTTGAACCAGGCCTGTCCGAGGATGACGGTGGCGCCGGCGACGATGAAGTTGATGGCGACGCCGGAGACGATCTGGTTGCCGCGGTTGGTGATCGACGCGAAGCCGTGGACCAGCGCGAAGAAGACGGCCATGACGATCGCCGCGCCGAGGCCGAGCCAGGCAGAGCCGGTGAGGGTGGCGACGCAGGCGCCGGCGAAGGCGCCGGCCAGCATCTTGCCCTCCAGCCCTATGTCGAAGACGCCGGCGCGTTCGGAATAGAGCCCGGCCAGGCAGGCGAGCAGCAGCGGCACCGACATGCGGATGGCGGAGTCGGAAATCGAAAGAAGGGCGCCCAGGAACTCCATATCAGCGGCTCCGCCCCTCGCTCGCCTGCATGTTCATCGTCCGGGGACTGATGCTTGCGAGGACGGCCTGCACGCTCGGGCGGAAGATGTGCTCCATGGCCCCGGCGAAGAGGATGACGAGGCCCTGGATGATGACGATCATGTCGCGGCTGATGTTGGGCATGGCGAAGGAGATCTCCGCGCCGCCCTGATAGAGCATGCCGAACAGGATCGCGGCCAGCACGATGCCGAACGGATGCGAGCGGCCCATCAGCGCCACCGCGATGCCGACGAAGCCGGCGCCGGCCACGAAATTGAGCTGCATGCGCCCCTGCGCGCCCATGATGGGGTTGAGCGCCATCAGGCCGGCCAGCGCGCCGGAGATCAGCATGGCGATGATGATGATCCGGGCTTCCTTGATGCCGGCATAGCGGGCCGCCTTGGGGCTGAAGCCCATGGTCCGGATCTCGTAGCCGAGCTTGGTGCGCCAGATCAGCGCCCAGACGCCCACCGCCGCGACGAGCGCCAGCAGGAAGGTGATGTTGAAGGGCGTGCTGCGCACCGAGAAGCCGAGCGACTGCATGAGCCACGCCATGGACGGGATATCGGCGCCCGGCCCGAAGGACCGCGTCTCGGGCGACATGGTGCCCGGCGGCTTGAACACGTTGACCAGCATGTAGACCATGATGGACGCGGCGATGAAGTTGAACATGATCGTCGTGATGACGATGTGGCTGCCGCGAGTCGCCTGCAGCCAGGCGGGGATCAACGCCCATGCCGCCCCGACTGCCGCGGCGGCGACGATGGCGATGGGGTAGGTCAACCACCAGGGCAGGATGTGGTCGAAGGTCAGCGAGACGATGGCGACGCCGAGGCCGGCGATGAAGGCCTGGCCTTCACCGCCGATGTTGAACAGGCCGCAATGGAAAGCGACCGCTACCGCAAGGCCGGTGAAGATGAAGTTGGTCGCATAGTAGAGCGTGTAGCCGATGCCCGACCCGGACCCGAAGGCGCCCTCGATCATCAGGGTCAGCGCCTTTACGGGGTTCTCCCCGGCCAGCAATATGACGAGGCCGGCAACGAAGAAAGCGGCGATGAGGTTGAGCAGCGGGATAAGGCCGTAGTCGGCCCAGGCCGGGAGCTTTGCGTAGGGGGTGCTCATTCGGCGGCCTCCTGCTTCTCGACGCCGGCCATCAGGAGGCCGAGTTCGCCTTCGCTGGCATCCGGTCCGCGCTCGCCGACGATGCGGCCGTCGAACATGACGAGGATGCGGTCGGAGAGCGAGCGGATCTCGTCGAGTTCGACCGAGACGAGCAGCACTGCCTTGCCGCGGTCGCGCATGGCGATGAGCTGCTTGTGGATGAACTCGATTGCGCCGACATCGACGCCGCGCGTCGGCTGGCCGACGATGAGGACGCCGGGATCCTGCTCCAACTCGCGCGCAAGCACGATCTTCTGCTGGTTGCCGCCGGAGAAGTTGGCGGTCCTCAGCCGGTCATTGGCCGGCCTGATGTCGAATTTCTCGATCTTCTTCCTGGCGTCGGCGCGAATGGCGTCGATGTCGAGGAACGCGCCTTTCAGATATTGCGGCTTGTCATGATAGCCGAGGATCGAGTTCTCGTACTCCTCGAAGGCGAGAACCAGGCCGACATGATGGCGATCCTCCGGCACGTGCGCCAGGCCGCGAGCTCGCAGTTCCGCGGGATCGGCGTTGCCGGTGACGTCGATGGGTTTTCCATCGAGCAGGACCGTGCCGGAGATGGCGTGTCGGATTCCCGAAATCGCCTCCAGAAGCTCCGACTGGCCGTTGCCCGCGACGCCGGCGATGCCGACGATCTCGCCGCCGCGCACGTCGAAGGAAACATTGTCGACCATGGTGACGCCGCGCGAATCCTTGACGGTCAGATTGTCGACGGCGAGCTTCACCTCGCCTGGATTCGCCTCGCCCTTCTCGACGCGCAGCAGAACCCGGCGACCGACCATCAGCTCCGCCAGTTCCTCGACCGTGGTCTTGGCGGTCTCGCGGGTCGCAACGACGGTGCCCTGGCGCATGACGGAGACGGTGTCGGTGATCGCCATGATCTCGCGCAGCTTGTGCGTGATGAGGACGATCGTCTTGCCCTGGTCCTTGAGCTGCTTGAGGATGCGGAAGAGATGGTCGGCCTCGGCCGGGGTGAGCACGCCGGTCGGCTCGTCGAGGATCAGGATCTCGGCGCCGCGATAGAGCGCCTTCAGGATCTCGACGCGCTGCTGCAGCCCGACAGGCAGTTCCTCGATGACCGCGTCCGGATTGACTTCGAGGCCATATTCGCGTTCCAGCCGTTCGAGTTCGGAACGCGCATTGGCGATGCTCTTCTTGAGCAGCGCCTCGTTCTCGGCGCCGAGGATGATGTTCTCGATGACGGTGAAATTCTCGACCAGCATGAAGTGCTGGTGAACCATGCCGATGCCGAGCGCGATGGCGTCGTTCGGCGTCTTGATCGAGACGGGCTTGCCGCCGACTTTGATCTCGCCGCTGTCCGCCTGGTAGAAGCCGTAGAGGATCGACATCAGCGTCGATTTACCGGCGCCGTTCTCGCCGACGATGCCGCGGATGGTGCCGCGCTCGATGGTCAGGTTGATGTCGCGGTTTGCCCGCACGGCGCCAAAGCTCTTGTCGATCCCGATGAGCTCGATAGCAGCTTCAGCCATGCGGCCGGTTCCCACCTTGTTTTTCTTTATCACCCGGTCAAAACGCTAGCATGCTGCCTGCGGCCTGCCAATCGCGTGCGCCCGGCGGCATCTCGACAAATCCACTACCGCTTGTCAATTTCAGCGAGTATGGCCGCTGTGGGGGGCGACCGAGAGGGTGACGCATGGGCAACGCCGAAGACCGGCTGACGACGCTCGAGATACGGGCGGCGGAACAGGAGAAGACGATCGAGGAACTGTCCGGCCAGATCGCCGAGCAGTGGAAGACGATCGAGGGCCTGCGCAAGAAGCTGGACGCGCTGACCGAACGGTTCCTGACACTGGAGGAGCAGGTGGCGCCTGAGGTGCCGGTGACGAAGCCGCCGCATTGGTGAAGGGTGGTTGTGGGAATGGGGG
>JAEYXI010000272.1 GCA_023428515.1 Pseudomonadota bacterium
GCGAGCAAGGCCCCGACAGCCGTGATCGCCGTCACGAAGCCGTCGGCCAGCCGGCCGCCTTTCGCATCGTCTAACAGTCCGGCGACGATCGAATCCCACATGTCCTGCGGCACTTTGGCGTCGATGCCGGCATCCGCGACGATCTCGGCGTAGCGCTCCGCCAGCGACACGAAGATCAGCACGCCGGTCCGGTCGGCGGTCAGGTGGACGTTGCGCGCCAGGAACTGTTTCAGCACGTTGTCGTGCGCCCGCATGTACTGCCAGCGCCGCGGCGCCAGCCTGATGCGCAGCGAGGGGAAGGCGTAGACCAGGACCAGTGCGGCGGCGAGCGCGAGCAACTGCGCGCTGACGAACACGGGAAGGCGCATGGAAAGCCACCAGCTTTCCAGGAGGAAGGCGACGGCAAGGCTGATCACCAGGATCGCCACGGTGACGATCATCGCCGCGGAGAAGAAATAGCCGTCGCTGCGGCGCGCCACCACGCAGTAGATTTCGCCCGACGTCGTCGCCTCGGCTGCGCGGATCGCGGCGGCGATGCGGGCGTGTTCCTGTTCGGTCATGGTCTCGTCAGCCATCTACCAGCTCCCCGACGAACCGCCGCCACCCGACGATCCTCCGCCGCCCGAAAAGCCGCCGCCGCCCGACGAACCGCCCGACCAGCCTCCGCCTCCTCCCGAATATCCGCCGCCCGACCAGCCGCCGCGGGACGCGCGACGGCCACTCGAATTGTAGTTGAAGGTCATGCCGAGCCACTCGTAACGTCCTGGCCCAAGCCTGCGGCCGAAGATGCGCGGCAGGATCGCCATGGCGAAGCCGCCGAAGAAGATCGTCGCCCAGACGATGAAGAACAGGACCACGATCACGGTGTCGGGGTCCCAGCCTGACGTTTGCTGGTTGCGTTTGGCGCGGGCCTCGAGCTCAGCGGCATTGCCTTCGAGCACCATGACGATGTCGTCGACCGCCTTAGAGATGCCACCAGAAAAATCGCCGGCGCGGAAGGCCGGCACCATCGTGTTCTCGATGATCAGCTTGGAATGGAGGTCGGTCAGCGTGCCTTCCAGCCCGTAGCCGACCTCGATGCGCATTTTGCGGTCGTCGCGCGCGACGAGAAGCAGGATGCCGTTGTCCTCGCCCGCCTGGCCGAGCCCCCATGCACGAAAGAGGCGGTTGGCGTAGGGCTCGATCTCCTCGCCGCCGAGGCTCGGTATCGTGGCGACCACGATCTGGTCCGACGATTTCTGCTCGAATGCCTGGAGCTTCTGGACGAGTGCGGTCTCGGCGACGGGATCGATCAGTCCGGCGTCGTCGACGACGCGTCCCGTCAGCGCCGGCATGTCCTGGGCGAACGACAGGCAAGTCAGGACAAGTACGGCGAGCAGGGCAAGGCCCAGGGCCTTCAGCCTGCTCGTCGTGCGTCGATGCGTCCGGACGCTGGATGCCACCAAACTCATGGCCGGATTTGCCGCCTGAGGCTCACCCGCCCTGCTGCTGCGTTCCGAAATCCACCTTCGGCGGCTGCATGGCGTCGTCGGAGACGGTGAAGTTCTGGAACGGTTCGTTGCGGAACCAGAGCGAATTCCAGAGGATCGAGGGGAACGTCCTGAGCGAGGTATTGTAGACCCTGACCGCCTCGATGTAGTCGCGCCTGGACACCGCGATGCGGTTCTCCGTGCCTTCGAGTTGCGCCTGCAAGGCGAGGAAATTCTGGTTGGCTTTCAGGTCGGGATAATTCTCGACCACCGCGAGCAGGCGCGACAGCGCGCCGGTCAGGCCGGCCTGGCTGTCCTGGAACGCCTTGAAGGCGTTGGGGTCCGACAGCATCTCGGGCGACACCGTCACCTGCGTCGCCTTGGCGCGCGCCTCGACCACGCCTTCGAGCACTTCGCGCTCATGCGAGGCATAACCCTTGACCGTCTCGACCAGATTGGGGATCAGGTCGGCGCGGCGCTGGTATTGGTTCAGCACCTCGCTCCACGCGGCCTTGGCCTGCTCCTCCAATGTGGGGATCGTGTTGTAGCCGCAGGCGGAAAGCAGTGGCAGGAAAGCCAGCACGAGCAGCGCCGGCAACAAACGCAAGGTGGACGATCTTTGGGGGGCAAGCATGGGGGTTCCCTCGGGTTGCAGTCGAACCGTCGACACGTTTAGCACGATCGCCGGGTCGAATGACAGTTACGGAAATACCGGTGGTTGCAAAGCCGCCGGGACCTTTGAATGCCTGGCTTGAGCCGCTAGAACCGATGTGGAACTGGGAAGCCGGCATGACGAATGACCAGGACAGCGAGCAGAGGGCCGAATCGCGGCGTATCCTCGAACGCGTCTCGCGCGAGGCTCAAAGCGGCGGCCACTCGGCGATTGACCGGGCCACGCGTCGGGCGCGCGACCATGTCACCGCCGCCGATGTGGACCGCGACGACTGGGTCGAATATTGGGGCACGCGGATCGGCAGGACACTCGGGCTTTTGCTCCTCGTCGGGTTGATCGTGTGGCTCGTGCTTTATCTGGCACAAGACGAATAGCTCGGGGGCGCGAGTAGCTTGCGGCGGGTGACGGAATGAATGGCAGTGCAGTCGAGACGCCGCGGGCGGTGATCGTCGTTTCGAGCCATGTGGCGCGCGGCTCGGTCGGCAACCGGGCTGCGGTGTTCGCCTTGGAGACGCTTGGCCATCCGGTCTGGGCGGTGCCGACCGTCGTGCTGCCCTGGCATCCCGGCCATGGTCCGGCAACCCGCATCGTGCCGGACGCGGACCAGTTCTCGGCCTTCATGAAGGATCTCGAACGCGCACCGTGGCTCGGCGAGGTCGCTGCCGTGCTTTCGGGCTATCTCGGCGATGCCCGCCAGGCGTCAGACGTCGCGGCGCTGGTGAAGCGGGTCAAGGCGCGCAATCCTGGCGCGCTCTACATTTGCGATCCGGTGATGGGCGACGCCGGCGGGCTCTACGTGCCGGAGGCAACCGCGGTGGCCATGCGCGATCTTCTGCTGCCGCTTGCGGACATCGCCACGCCCAACCGCTACGAGCTCGAATGGATCGTCGGTGGCAAGCTGGACGAAATGCGCTCCGTGATTGCCGCCGCGTTCGACCTCGGCCCGCCGCGCATGCTGGTGACATCGGCGCCGGCGATGATGGCGGGCGGCATCGGCAATCTGCTGGTCACGCCGACCGAGGCGCTGCTTGCCGAGCACCGCCAGATCCCAGGCCCGCCCAACGGACTCGGCGACCTGACCGCCGCCGTGTTCCTGGCTCGGCTGATGGCTGGCCAGCCCGATGCCAAGGCGCTGCAAACCACGACCGCCGCGGTCTACGAGATCCTCGCCCGCACGGCCAAGCGCGGCGGCGACGAGTTGCAGCTCGAGACCGACGCGCGCAGCCTGTCGCACCCGATGGCGATGGTGCAGTTCCGCCATCTCAGCCATCCAGGCCGCGACAGGCGGGCATAGTCATGCCGCTCTCCGTCGGGGTCGATGGCTGTCCCGGCGGCTGGATCGCGGTCTGGCAGCCGGATGGCGGTGAGCCCTCGGTTCGGGTGTTTCCGGCCTTCGCCGACCTGATCGGCGCCTTTCCTGGCGATGCGACGATTGCGGTCGACATGCCGATCGGCTTGCCGGAATTGTCACGACAGGGTGGACGCGGACCGGAAGCATTGGTGCGCCGGCTGCTCGGACAGCGCCAGTCGAGCGTCTTCTCCATCCCCTCGCGCGCCGCCGTCTATGCCGAAACGGCGCCCTTCACCACCGTCGCGGAGTGGTACGCGGCGCATCGCCGGGCGAGCGACGTGGCGATGGCCACGTCCGATCCGCCGCGCGGCGTGTCGATCCAGGCTTTCGGCATCTTTGCGAAGATCCGCGAGATCGACTTGCTGCTGCGCGAGCGTCGCGACCTCAGGGAACGCGTGATCGAGTCGCATCCGGAAGTCGCCTTCATGCGCCTCAACGGGGGCATTCCCATGCAATTGCCCAAGAAAATCAAGGGAACGGTCAATCCCGCCGGCATGGAGGAACGTAGGGTGTTGCTCTGCCGCCATGGCCACGAGCGGACATTCCTCGATCGAAGGCCACCCTCGGGTGCAAAGTCAGATGATTTCCTCGACGCCGCCTGCATGATGCTTGTGGCCGGCCGCATCCGGCGCGGAGAGGCCGTCTCCTGGCCCGATCCGCCGGATCGTGACGCCTTTGGCATTCCCGTCGCCATCCATGCCTGATATTGAGCCTTCATTGCAGTGCGAAAAGTTTTGTCGTTAAAGGTCCGGCCATGGCTCATCTTCCCGACCACCTGCTCGCCGGCTACCGCAACTTCATGAGCGGCCGCTATGCCTCCGAGGGCTGGCGCTACCGTGAGCTTGCCCGAGAGGGTCAGGCGCCGGAGACGATGGTCATCGCCTGCTGCGACTCTCGCGCCGCGCCGGAATCGATCTTCGATGCCGGACCGGGCGAGCTCTTCGTCGCGCGCAACGTCGCCAATCTCGTGCCGCCCTACGAGCCCGACGGCGAATTCCATTCCACCTCGGCCGCGCTGGAATTCGCGGTGCAGAGCCTCAAGGTGAAGAACATCGTGGTCATGGGCCATGGCCGCTGCGGCGGCATCAAGGCGGCGCTGGACTCGTCCGCCGGACCGCTGTCGCCGGGCGATTTCATCGGCAAATGGATGAGCCTGATCGGGCCAGCGGCCGAAACCGTGTCGAGCAGCACTTTGATGACCGCCACCGAGCGCCAGACGGCGCTCGAACGCATCTCCATCCGCTATTCGCTTGCCAATCTGAGGACCTTTCCCTGCGTGAGCATATTGGAGGGGAAGGGCAGGCTGACGCTCTACGGCGCCTGGTTCGACATCTCGACCGGCGAGTTATGGGTGATGAACCGGGAGACCGGCGATTTCGAGCGACCGGAAGAGACGCCCGAGGATTGACCCGGAGATTTGCTGACTAGCGCACCGGGATCGTCGGCTCCGGCAGCGTACGCCACCACAGCCATGAGAGGATGGCGATCGTGCCCATCACCGGGATGACCGTGGCCATGGCGATGACCGGGTCGCCGACGATCGCCGCTGCGATCCCGCCGACAAGCCCGCCGCCCATCTGGAAGAAGCCGTTCATCGAGGCCGCCGCGCCTGCCATGTGAGGGTAAGCGGCGAGCGAAGCGGTCGTCATCGCCGGCATGGTGAATGCGTTGCCGAAGACGAAAACGCCGACCGGCAGCATGACGGTCAGGAATGTCGGTTCGAGAAGCGTGAGGCTGAAGGCCATCAGAAGCGAGCCGAGACCGATGAAGACCAAGCCGATCGGCACCAACCGATACGCCCCCATTCGTCCCATGAGCTGCCGCACCACCAGCGAGCCGAAGAAGAAGCTGCCGGACTGCATCAGCATGCCAAGCCCGAATTCGGTCGGTGTCAGCCCCGCCTCGTCGATCAGGATGAAGGGCAGGATGGTGGCGAGCGTATAGATCGCGCCGAGGCCGCCGCCGAGCACCAGGCTGCAAAGCACGAAATAGGGATCGGTGAGCAGCGTGTGGTAGGACCGCGCCAGCGCCGCCGGACGAATGCGGCTGGGATCGCGCACGACGGTCTCCACCATGGAGAAACGCACCACCAGGATGATGACGACGCCGGCGATCATCATGAAGACGAAGATCGCATGCCAGCCTGCAAAGGTCAGTGTAAGACCGCCCAGCGTCGGCGCGAGCGCCGGTCCGATGCCGAGGATCAGCCCGATCAGGTTCATGATGCGGGCTGAGCTTTCATTGGTGAAGAGGTCGCGCACGATGGCCCGGGATATCGCGACACCCACCGCCGCGCCAACGCCCTGGAAGAAGCGCGCCAGCACGAGCAGTTCGATCGTCGGCGACAGCAGCGCCGCTACCGTCGCGGCGAGATAGATGACCATGAAGGCGAAGGTGATCGGCCTTCGCCCATAGCCGTCCGACAGCGGACCGCAGATCAGCTGCGCTAGGGCGAAGCCGGCGAAATAGGAGGACAGCGCCATCTTCACCGCAGCTTCCGTGGTGCCGAAGGCACGCACGATTTCCGGCATGGCCGGGGTGAACAGCGCCATCGAGATCGGGCCAATGCCGACCAGAAGCGCGCCGATCAACGAGACCTTCCGCTCGCTCATCACCGGCGTGGCCGCCGGCAGCGGGTTCGCCATGTTCATGCGGCGGCGCCTTTTTCTCCAGCCGCGGTGTCGGCCCGCATCGCGGCAAGCGTTTCGCGCACCAGCTTCAGCTGTTCGAGCAGCCGATCCCAGTCCTTCCGGGGGATCTGGCGCGAGGCGTCGGCATGGACCGCAGCCGAGATCGGCATGGCGGCCTCCAACACCTTTTCGGCTGCCGGGGTGAGGTTCACGATCTTGGCGCGGCGGTCGGTGGGGTCCGGCTGGCGTTCGACGAGGCCGGCCGTCTCCAGCCGATCGAGATAGGCGCTCAGCGTCATCGCCTCCAGCCCCATGCGCTCGGCGAGCACGTTCTGGCGTACCGCGCCGGCGCGGGCTGCATGGGCCAGCGTGCGGCGCTCGCCCGACGTGAGCGCGATGCCGGCCTCGCAGGCGCGTCGGTCCATCTCGGCGCTCAGCAGCCGCGAGATGTCGTTGACGATGAACCCGAAACTGTCGGGGTCGACGTAGTGGGGCATGGCTAGCGGGCCAGTTCTTCGTTTTTCTAAGGAAGGCTGATAATAAGCTTGCCTTAGTATTTTCGCTGGCGACGCGTCAAGGTGGTTGCGGCGTACAATTGGCGGCCCTACATCGGTATCCGTCCCGCTCCACCGTCCCGGAAGCCCTGATGCCAAAATCCGTCGATCTCGACCGCAATCCGCTCACCCATTGGGAAGGCCCGCTCGGACTGCCCGATTTCCCCGGCATCGACGACGAGAGCTTCGGGCCGGTCTTCGACGCGGCAATCGCTGCGCACCAGGCCGATATCGACTCGATTGCGAACAATCCCGAGGCGCCGACGGTCGAGAACACTTTTGCGGCGATGGAACTTTCAGGCGATCCGCTCGACCGCGTCTCGTCGATCTTCTGGTGCAAGGCCGGCGCCAACACCAATGACGCGATCCAGGCGATGGAACGCGAGATCTCACCGAAAATGTCCAGGCATTTCTCGGCCATCTCGATGAACGAGAAGCTCTTCGCGCGCATCGACGATCTCTATCAGCGCCGCGCCTCGCTCGGGGTGAACTCCGAGACGCTGCGGCTGGTCGAGAAAAGCTGGAAGCGTTTCGTCAAATCCGGCGCCAGGCTCGACGCTGCTGGCAAGGCCCGGCTCGCGGCGATCAACGAGGAGCTTTCCTCGCTCGGCACCACCTTCAGCCAGAACGTGCTCGCCGACGAGAAGGAATGGGTGATGTTCCTCGGCGCGGACGACCTGGCGGGGCTGCCCGACTTCCTGAAAAGCGCCATGGCGAGTGCTGCGGAGTCACGCGGCCGCAAGGGCGAATACGCCGTCACGCTCTCGCGCTCGATCTACGAGCCTTTCACCACCTTCTCCGAGCGCCGCGACCTCAGGGAGAAGGCGTTCAAGGCCTTTATCGGGCGCGGCGAGACGGGCGGAGCGACCGACAATGCAGCCACGGTGAAGCGCATGCTCGCGCTGCGCGCCGAGAAGGCGAAGCTGCTCGGCTACGAAAGCTTTGCCGCGCTGAAGCTCGACGACACGATGGCGAAGACGCCTAAGGCGGTGTTCGACCTGCTCGAACCCGTCTGGGAGAAGGCGCGCGAGAAAGCGGCTGCCGACGAGGCCGAGCTGCAGCGGCTCGCCGCCGAAGCCGGCAGCAACGAAAAGCTCGCCGCTTGGGACTGGCGCTTCTACCAGGAGCGGCTGCGCGCCGAGAAATACGCTTTCGACGAGGCCGAGCTGAAGCCCTATCTCCAGCTCGATAAGATCATCGCTGCCTGCTTCGACGTGGCGACGCGCCTCTTCGGCGTCACCTTCGCCGAGAAGGAAGGCATACCTGCCTGGCATCCCGATGTCCGCGTCTTCGAAGTGCTGAATGCCGACGGCTCGCGCCGCGGTCTCTTCCTCGCCGACTATTTTGCGCGGCCCTCAAAGCGCTCCGGCGCCTGGATGAGCTCGTTGCAGTCGGGCTACAAGCTCGGCCACAGCTCGGCGCCGATCATCTACAACATCATGAATTTCGCCAAGCCGCCGGAGGGCGAGCCGGCGCTGCTTTCGCTCGACGAGGCGAAGACGCTGTTCCACGAATTCGGCCATGCGCTGCACGGCATGCTGACCGAGGCCTACTGGCCTTCGCAATCCGGCACGTCCGTCTCACGCGATTTCGTCGAACTTCCCTCGCAGCTCTACGAGCACTGGCTGACCGTGCCCGCCGTGCTCGAGAAATTCGCGCGCCACTACAAGACCGGCGAGGCCATGCCCAAGGCGCTGCTCGACAAGATGCTCGCCGCAAGCACCTTCGACGCCGGCTTCCGCACCGTGGAATTCACCTCGTCGGCGCTGGTCGACATGGCCTATCACGCTGAAAGGGATGCGCCGGCCGATCCCGCGAAATTCGAGGCCGAGACGCTGAAGAAGCTCGGCATGCCCCATGCGATCGTCATGCGTCACCGCACCCCGCATTTCGGCCACGTCTTCTCGGGCGACGGCTATTCAGCCGGCTACTATTCCTACATGTGGTCGGAAGTCCTCGACGCCGATGCTTTCTCGGCCTTCGAGGAGACGGGCGATCCGTTCAATCCCGATCTCGCCGACAGGCTGAAGAAGAACATCTACGCGTCCGGCGGTTCGGCAGATCCGGAAGCGCTCTACACAGCCTTCCGCGGCAAGATGCCGACGCCTGACGCGATGATGGCGAAGCGCGGGCTCTCCTGACC
>JAEYXI010000058.1 GCA_023428515.1 Pseudomonadota bacterium
AAGTAGAGCTTGGCCGGCTTGCTGGGGTCGGCGGCGTCCTTGCGGAAGCGCGAATCCGAGGCACATTTCTCCAGCGCTTCCATCGCCGCCTTCTCATCGGAATCGCTATCGCTAAGGTCGAGCGAGACAGTCAGCATGAGCACGTTGGCGGCCTTGGCGTTCTCACAAAGCTTTTCCATCTGCTCGTTGAGCGCGTTCGAGTAATTGGATCCCGAGTAATCATACTTGCCGATGGCGCTGCTGGTACCCATGAACATGCGGGCCGTGCTGGTGCCGTCGTAGCCCTGGCCGGTGTAGCCGTAGGCGGCGTAGGTCGACTTGTTACCTGCCGGATCGTTGCTGGGCCGCGAATAGGTGTTGGCGCCGTCGGTGAGCACGATGATCACCTTGTCGTTGCCTTTTTCCGTCTCGGGGCGGCCGCCCGTGAAGGGGGCGGTGCTGGAAATCGTACGCCAGCCCCAGGCGGTGCCTTCGGGGACGTTGGTGTTGCCGTTGGAGGCCATCTTGTCGATGGCCTTCTTGATCGTGTCGAGGCCTTCGGCCGTTGTGACGTCGGTGAGCGGGGTGATCGGCGTGGTGGTGCAGCTGTAGTTGGGGCCGCGGCCCGAACTCAGCACCGGCGCATTGATGGCGCGGGCCATGAAGTATTTCGCCATATTCTGCTGCCGCGTCCTGCCGGTGCTGCTCGATGGATCGTCGTTCCACCAGCTATTGGCGGCACCGTAGGTCTTGGGTTCGTTCTCGTCTGGGTCCTGCGTGACTTTCCAGTGGTTGCCCGGCTCGTCAGGCCCGAACATCGGCACGAACATGGTTGCCGGGTCGCCGAAGCCGATGCCAGTGTTTGCCGAGCCGCCGGAGGCAGGCGCATCGTTGACGTTGTAGGGGTAGGGGCGGGCCTCGACGCAGCCCTGCCAACTGGCGAAGGGCCCGTAGGTGTCTATGTAGTCGTACTCCGTGTGCTTGCGCTTGCAGGTGTGATTGCTGCGGTATTCGTCGCAGACGACACGCTCGCTGCCGGCCACTCGCTCATGGCTGGTGACGACCTTCATGTCACGGTAGAGCGAAAACCGAGTGAGCATCTGCCCCTCTTCCTCGCCCCAGCCGGTCCCGCGCTTGTACCAGATGCCGCCCGCCTGTTCGGCGCGCTTGTTGGGATCGTCGAGCGTCGTCCAGTCGAAGTTCTCGTGGTGCACGGGCGACAATCCCTCGACGTCCAGCCAGTCGGCGCCGGAGTTTTCCGGCCCGACGTTGACGGAAGCCGCGAAGGGGACGAGCGAGAACTGGACCGGTTTCGCAACCTGCTTGATCTGGGCGGCCTGCAGCGCCAGCGTGTCGACGAGCTGCTTGGCTGCCGATTTGAGCAGGGTCATGCGC
Source organism: Pseudomonadota bacterium (assembly GCA_023428515.1). The sequence goes on from JAEYXI010000058.1 coordinate 1,375, forward strand.
CGCTGGCCCGAGCCGGCGCCGTAATCGTTCATCGACGTGGAATTGTCGAGCACCAGCGCGACTTCGCGCGTGTTCTTGAGGCGTATCTCGCTGTCGGCCGAGAACGTGATCTCCTTGTGCCGCTCGTCCGCCGGGGCACCGAGCAGGCCGAAGAAGGAGGGCAGGAAATACGGCTTGTAATTGAGCACCGCCGACATCTTCAGCGTGCCGCCGCCGTGCTGATTGTTGGGCAGGACGACGGTGAGCTCGGTATCTGCCGGGTCCACGGATCCGAGATTGGCCTTGAAGAACTCGTTCGCGTAAGCGATCAGCGCCTCGTCCGAAGCACCGCTCGCGACCTGGCGGGCCGTCGCGAGGCCGGCGGCGTCGAGGGCGTTGACGGTCGTCTGCTTCTGCCGGTTCATCTCGCTGAAGTCGACGGCAATAGCCACGCCGCCCATGATCGGCAGCATGGCTAGCCCTGTCAGCATTGCGTAGTTGCCGCGCCGGTCCCTAAGGAAGTCCAGTATCATTCTTGGGCGGCCCCCGCCGCGGTATAAAATGCTGCTGCTATCCGACGATGCGGAGGTTGGAGAGTTCGTCGGCGATCTCCTTGAACACCGTGGAGAGCGTGGCGCCGGTCGCATTCCAGAAGAGCTTGGCCGGGTTGCCGTCGGTACCCTTGCGAAAGCGCGAGTCAGACGCACAGCTTTTCATTTCGGCGATCTGCTTCTTGTCCTCTTCCTTCGTCTCATCGAGGTCGAGCGCGACCGTCATCATCAGTATGTTGGAATTCTTGGCGTTCGAGCAGATCGCCCGCATGTGCTCGTCGAGCGCCTTCTGGTAATTGGACGAGTTGTAGGTGGATTTGCTGACGTCGCTGCTCGTACCCTTGTAGAGCCGGCCCGTCGGTTCGGTTTCCGCGAATTTCTGCCCGGCATAGCCGTAGGCCGCATAGGTGGACCTGTTCTTCGCTTTGTCATCGCCGCCCTGGTCGCCATAGACGTTGGCGCCGTCGGTGAGCACGATGACGACCTTGTCGTTACCCTTCTCGGTATTGCCGCGACCTTCGGTGAAAGGCTCGTTGCTCGACAATACGCGCCAGCCCCAGACCGTGCCTTCCGGGACGTTGGTGTTGCCGGTCGGCTTCATCGCGTCGATGGCGGTGGTAATCGTGGTTTTGCCGGCCTCGACAGTGACGTCGGTGAGCGGCGTGACCGGACTCGTCGTGCAGGAGAAGTTCGGTCCTTTACCGGATCCGGCGCTGGACGATCCGTATGGCTTCACCCGGAAATATTTGCGGGCGTCCTTCTGGCGATCCAGCACGCCCGTGTTGTCCAGCTCCCAGTCCGCCCACCAGCTATTGTTGTAGTCGAAGTCTCCATTGCCGGCGCTCAAATCGTTGCTTTCATCGCGGTCAAGATCGCGCCAGAGGTTCCCAGCTTCATCCGGTGCGAACATCGGGACGTACAGCGTTGCGGGCGTGCTGCTGGTCGGCGTCGTGTCGTCGGTGTTGTATGGATAGGGACGCGCCTCGACGCAGCCCTGCCACGAGGCGTACTGAGTAGAGGTGAAGGTGAAATATTTGTATTTGTCGCACTTGCCATTTTTTTTCTTTTCGACGCAGACGCGTTCGCCGGTTCCGGGCGTTTCCTCGCGATCGGTCTCCGACAGCATGTCGGAATAGAGGCTGAAGCGTGTCAGCGGCTGGTTTTCACTTTCGCCCCAGCCTGCACCACGCTTGTACCAGGCGTCGCCGACCTTCTGCGCCCAGCGGTCGCCGAGCTGGTCCTTGTTGGCCTCGGTCATCTTCGACCAGTCGAAATTCTCGTGGTGCATGGGCGAAATGCCGGTAGTGTCCATCCACGACTGATCGTCGCTGGACGGCGCGATATTCACCGACGCCGAGAAGGGGACGAGTGCAAACTGGACCGGCTTGGAGACCTGCTTCATCTGGGAGGCCTGCTTGGCTAGCGTCTCGACCAGTTCCTTGGCCGCCTGCCTGAGCAGCACGATGCGCTTGTCGTTCGTTCCCTTGCCCTTTTGGTCCATGGACCCGGAATTATCCAGCACCAGCGCCACTTCGAGCGTGTTCTTCAGCCGGATTTCCGCCTCGGCCTTGAAGTTGACGTTTGGATTGCTCGACACCTTGTCGACCAGCGCCGCGGCGACGGGCAGGAACATCGGATGGTAGGTCAGGTCGGCCGTGAGCTTGAGCGTGCCGCCGCCATAATTGTTGTTGGGCAGGACGACCGTCAGCGTGGTATTGGCCGGGGCCACTGCGCCGAGATTGGATTCGAAGAAATCCTTGGCGTAGGCTTTCACGGCGGCTTCGTCGGCGCCTTCGGCAATGCGCCTGGCGGTCGCGATGCCGGCTGCGTCCAGCGCGTTCATCGTCGCGGCTCGCTGCCGTGTCAGTTCGGTGTAGTCGATGGAGATGGCCAGCGCGCCCATGATGGGCACCATCGATATTGCCGTCAGCAACATGTAGTTGCCGCGAACATCCCTGAGAAACCGGCGAAACATGCCCCAAGCACCCCTGCTTGACCCTGATGACAGCGGGCACTTTCCCACGAATCCCTAAATTGCCGGTTTGGAATATCCCTCCAACATGAGCACGCCTTTTCAAGGCGCGTTAACCAAGCAGCCCCGCCATTCAGGCAAGGTTAACCAAACACCGCTGGCAGCGGTTCAAAGACGCCGGCCGGCGACGGCGTCGGTCTTGAGACGGCGCGGAGCCGACAGACGCTCGCCGCTCATCAGGTCGACACCCATGTCGATGAGGCTGACGGCATCGTCTTCGCTCTCGACGTCGGTGGCGATCACGTCCACGCCGGCGTCACGGGCCATCTCTACGAGCCCGGCGCCGTTCGGCTGGCCCTTGCGCAGCTTCACGCGATCGAGCAGCCGCGCGGCGTTTACCTTCACCGCGCCGACGCCTGCCTGCTTCAGCTTGTCCAGGTCGGCTTGCTGGCCGGGCCAGTCCTCGACGGCGAGGCGGATCTCAAGGCCTGAAAGCAGTTCGAGCGCCGCCTTGTACTGGCCGGATTCGACGAGTTCGGCCGGCAGCGACATGACGACCGATTTCGCCAGCGCCGGATGCAGCTTGAAGATGTCGAGCACGGTGGCGAACTCCAAGCCGTCCTGGAGCAGGGCGGAGGAGACGGCGATGTGAATCGGCATCTTCTCGCTGATGTCGCCAAGTCCGCGTCTGGCGGCCTCGGTCGCCGAGACGACCGCGAGGCGCTCAAAGGCGGCAGGGTCGACGTCGGCCACGCTGTGCTGGAGGCGCCTTATGTCGACCGGCTTTCCTTCCTCGGGCTGGATGTGGAAATGCACCTCGAAGCCGCCGGCCTCGCCGCGGCCAGCGGCGATGATGGGCTGCAGGCTGAGGTCGGGCTGGCCGCCGGCCATCATGCGCCTGAGGGCGACATCGGCGCCCGGGGTTTCGGCCGAATCCGGCGCGACGGGCTCGGCGCTTGCTTGCCTGCTCTTGCGGGGAGGGGCCGCCGTGTCGGCCACGAATGCAGTGCGGTCTTCCTCGGCATCCGCGTCCTCTGGCGATGTATTGGCAGAAAGAGCATCCAGCCTGCCGGAGAGGGCTGCATTGAACTCCTCGAGCTTGGCAGCGTCGCGATCGCCGCGCAGCGAGACATCCTTGATCGCGGCGTCCATCGAGCGCGTCAGGCGCTCCAGTTCCGTGGCGACCAGTTTCGCATGGTTGAAGGCTCGGTAGGCGAAGGCCGCCGCGATGAGGGAAAGAAGCAGGGTCGCCGAGGCGGTGACCAGCATTATGTCGGTGGCGGGCAGGCCGCGCGAGATCGCAATCTGCAGCAGGAAGGTTACCGCTGCACAGAAAGCCGCTGCGCCCCCAATGGCCAACAAGATACGCTGCATTGAACCGATAATCCCCCTAAACATTATGTTGCGCTAAATCGCCCAGCGCAATGGGCCCTACCGATGCCCGACCTTTTGGCCAGTCCAACGGCTGGAGACGCGAAAGCTGGTGACAGGCCGAAGAGCTTCGGTTAATTCGGTGGCCCGCCCCAGGTTCCCTCGAAATCGCTGAATGATGCTGATGGCAGACAGGCCCAAGACGATAGTTTCGCTCGATGAGATATCGGGATGCTATGCGGCGATTTTATGTGACGTCTGGGGCGTGCTTCACAATGGAGTCACGCATTTCGAGGCGGCTGCGGCTGCGCTTTCGGCAGCGCGCGAGCGAGGTCTGGCGGTGGTGATGGTGACCAATTCGCCGCGGCCTCATCAAGGGGTCGTCACGCAGTTCGACACGATCGGCGTGCCTGAGGCGGCCTGGGACCGCGTGGTGACGTCGGGGGACGTGACCCGAGACCTGGTCAGCGCCGGGCCACGCAGGATTTTCCACCTTGGTCCTGAGCGTGATTTCGGCCTGTTCGAGGGGCTGGACGTCGAACTCGTCGAGGAGTTCGAGGCAAGCTCGGTGGTCTGCACCGGCCTCTTCGACGACGATATCGAGACGCCCGACGACTATGCGGAGATGCTTTCCCGGTTGCGGGCCAGGAACCTGCCGATGGTCTGCGCGAATCCCGACATCATGGTCGAGCGCGGCGAGAGGATCGTCTGGTGCGCCGGGGCGCTGGCACGCGACTACGCCCAGATCGGCGGCCGCACACTGATCGCCGGCAAGCCGCATGCGCCGATCTATGCGGCGGCGATGAAGGCGGCAGGCGACGTGCTCGGCCGCGAACTGCGGCGCGAGGAGGCGCTGGCGATCGGCGACGGCATGCTGACCGACATCAAGGGGGCATCAGACAACGGCATCGACGTGCTCTATGTCTCCGGCGGCGTACACGCGCGAGACTATGGCCATCCCGACGATCCAGAGCCGGAAAAGCTGCAGGCCTTCCTCGACAGGCACGGCTACCATCCCGTGGCGATGATGACGAAACTGCGGTAGATCGAGCCACCAGATGGGCAAGCAGTTTCGTCACATAACGGGAAATGCAGCGCTCGACGCGAGCCTGCGCGGCGGCGTGGTGGCAATCGGCAATTTCGACGGCGTGCATCGCGGCCACCAGGCCGTCCTGGAGCGCGCGCTTGAGGAGGCGAAACAGCGCGGCGTGCCGGCGCTGGTGCTGACCTTCGAGCCGCATCCGCGCAAGGTGTTCCGGCCCGAAGTGCCGCTGTTCATCCTGACGCCGCCGGCCATGAAGGCGAAACTGCTGTCGGAACTGGGTTTCGACGCGATGGTGGAACAATCCTTCACGCGCGAGTTCGCCGGGCACTCGGCGGAAAGCTTCGTCATGGACGTGCTGGAAAGGCGGCTCGGCATCAGCCATGCGGTGACCGGATTCGACTTCCACTTCGGCAAGGACAGGCAAGGCGGCCCGGCCTTCCTGATGGAGAGCGGCGAAAGGCACGGCTTTGGCGTGTCGCTGGTCGACGCCTTCCGCGACGAGGGCGCGGAGGTCATCTCGTCGAGCCGCATCCGCGGATTGCTCGATGAAGGCGAGGTGGCGGAGGCCGCCGGGCTGCTGGGCTACCGGTTCACGGTCGAGGCGGAGGTCACTGGCGGCCAGAAGCTCGGCCGCACGCTGGGTTTTCCGACCGCGAACATGGCATTGCCTGCGGACGTGACGCTGCGGCACGGCATCTATGCAGTGCGCTTTCGCAGGCAGGACGGCTCGCTGCATGACGGCGCGGCGAGCTTTGGCCGGCGTCCTACCGTGGACGACAACGGCGCGCCGCTGCTGGAGACGTTCGTCTTCGATTTCTCTGGCGATCTCTACGGCGAGACGTGCCGCGTGTCGTTCTTCGGCTTCCTGCGCGGCGAGGAGAAGTTCGACGGGCTCGACGCGCTGGTCGCGCAGATGAAGCGCGACGATGCCGAGGCGAGGGCGCTGCTTTCGGGCGTCAGGCCGTTGTCCGACCTGGACGCCCGGATAGCATTCTGAGATTCAGGCAAGGCTGGCCGTAACGGCTCAGCCCGACCTGAATCGTTGCGGTCCGGACTACTTGCCGCTTTTAAGCGCGAGACCGAGCGCGATCGACGTCCAACCCTGGAAGATCATGTCGATCGCCAGGAACATGCCGAGCACCCACACGCTGTTCACCGGCCAACGCAACGCGATCAGGATACCGCAGGCAAGGGTGATCAGCGCCGCGACGACGATCCATCCCGATCCCTTGTGGGACCAATGCTTCCAACCGATCCAGAGGCGCGCGAGCCCTGCCGCGATCAAGCTGATGGCAAGAAGCAGCGTCAGGACACCAGCGGCGAGCAACGGATTGCTGAACGCGATGATACCGCCGACCGCATAGAGCAGGCCGCCGAGCAGCCACAAGAAGAAGCCGCCCCATGTCTTGACGCCAAACGCGTGGGCGATCTCGGCGCCGCCGGCGATCAGCATCATGATGCCCACCAGATAGACAGAAGCGACTGTCGCCGCGAGCAAGTTGCCGAGCGCGATCACGCCCACAATCAGCATCACGATGCCGAGCGCGACGAACCAGCCCCATTTGGAGCGCAACTCGCCGATATGTTCCTTCAAGGTGTCCGAAATGTCCGGTGTCAAAGTCATAGCGGTCGTCCCTCCTTTGAACGTGAGCGATTCCGAAAATGGGCACGTTCGAAGAGGATGGTAACGCCGCCCGGTTGCCGCGTCCACGGTGCGATGACGCAACGGCAAGACCGCCAGAGTTTAATTCAAATTTTACGCAATCGGCTGAAACAGGGGATTTCATGGGGGCATGGCGCGGTCGGCCGTGCTAACGGGGTGTCATGGCAAAGCGTATCGCAACTTCGATTCTTGCCGCCGCGGCCATGCTGGCATTGCCGGCCGGCGCGCGGGCCGAAGGCGGATTGTTCGACTGGGTCCATGGTGACTGGAAGCTGATTGTCGGTGCGACCGGCATGGTGGCGCCCGATTTCGAAGGCGCCAAGGACCTCATGTTCAGCGTCTCCCCGGTCATTTCGCTGGGAAAAGCCGGACCGGAGGCGCGTTTCACCTCGCGCAACGACGGCATCTCCTTCTCGCTCTATGACAACGGCCGTCTGCGGGCCGGGGCGACGGGCAAGATCATCTTCGAACGCGATTCCGATGGCGATCTCAAGGGCCTCGACCCGGTGCGCTTCGGCGGCGAGGCCGGCGGCTTTGCGGAGATCTACCCGACCGACTGGCTGCGCGTGCGCGGCGAGGTCAGGCAGGGGATAAGGTCGCATAGCGGCGTGGTGGCCGACATCAGGGTCGATGCCTTCAAGGACATCACGCCGTCGGTGCGTGTGTCGGGCGGCCCTCGCATATCCTTTGCGTCCGAGGATTATTTCGACAGCTATTACGGCGTGAACGCTAGGGAATCGGCGAGATCGGGACTGTCGCAATATGATCCGGACGGCGGCGGCATCAAATCGATAGGTTTCGGCGGCGCCTACGACTGGAAGACGACGGACAGACTGACGACGAGCGTGTTCAGCGAATATTCCAGACTGATGGGCGAGGCGGCCGATTCCAGCCTGGTGAAGGAGCGCGGCTCGCCGAACCAGTTCACGATCGGCGTGTCGGCGGCATATCGTTTTGACTTCACGATGTAGGAAGCCGTTTAACCGCCGCTGCAACAACCGCTTTATTCTCGGCCCAGTTTCCGCTAGAGGCAGCCGCATGACGCAATTTTCGCGCATGCCGTTCCAGGCGATACGAATTATTTGCCCGGTCCCCGCGGTCTGAAGGCCGCCGGAAGCCGGGATTTTTGCGCGCAAATTACTCGCGCTTTCTAGAAATCATGATAGTTCAACGCCCGGGCCGTCCGCCGCAGGAGCAATCTGGCCCGGCAATCTCATGGCAAGCCATATGACCGACACGACCGAGAAGATCGACTATTCGAAGACGCTCAACCTGCCGCGGACGGATTTCCCGATGCGCGCCGGCCTGCCCGAGAAGGAGCCGGCAATCGTCAAGCGTTGGCAGGATATGGGCATGTACAAGCGGCTGCGCGAGGACGCGGCCGGCCGCGAGA
>JAEYXI010000353.1 GCA_023428515.1 Pseudomonadota bacterium
CAGGTCGCGCGCCCCGCCTCCCCTTTCGCGAGACAACGGAGGGCAAGCGCATGAAGCGGGAATTTCTTTTCGCGGGCGTCATGATCCTCAGCAGCAGCAGCGGTGCAGCTTCGATGGCCAGCCAGACTTTGGATGCCGAAATCCTCGACCCGCGCGTCACGCGCTGCGGCGTCAGCATCGAGGGCGAGGCCATGAAGACGATCCGGCCCTTCATCGAGGCCGCGCCCGACATGAAGGGCAAGATCGACATCAACGTGCAGAGCCGTTCCGGCTCGAACACCAATTTCACCCGCCAGTCGGTCGGGTTTCCCGGGAACAACATGATCTCCGTGGGGCGGCCGACCAGCATGCGGATCGAAATGACGGCGACATCGGACGGCAAGCAGATCTGCCGGCTGTCCAGGGAAATAGAGTTCGACGAACCCGGCATCCGCATCTAGCCGGACCGGGTTTTTCAAAAGTGGGCGGGGGCCTCATCATGGGTATCTTTGGCAAATGGGTTTACCGGACGGCGCGGGCGGCGGCGGTCGGAGCGGCGATGCTTTCCGCGCCGCTGGCTTATGCGCAGGGCATCGAACTGCTCGACCAGCAGACGGCCGGCAGCCTGATCACGCCGCTGATGGAGCCGATCAGCCCGTTCGTCAACGGCGACGCCAGGACGACGACGTCCATCACGCAGCTCGGCGAGAACAACTACGCCTCGTCAAGCGTGACCGGCGAGAGCAACTTCGCCGTGATCGGCCAGGCAGGAAGCCGCAACCGCGCAGTCCAGGCGATCCAGGGGCACAATTCGGCGATGCTGCTCGTCCAGGGCGGCACCAACAACAACGTGCTGCAGGCAAGCCGCGGCGACAACAATTTCCAGCTGGTCGGCGTATCCGGCAACAACAACAATGTCGGTTATGTCCAGATCGGCGACAATCTGGCAGGCGCCCTTGACGTAACCAACGCCAGCAATTCGACCGTCGTTGCTTTGCAGACACCCGATTCCGGCCGTTTCCTGATGCCTACGGGCTTGAGGGGATTGCAGAACACCACAGTGGTGATCGTACCCGGCAGGATGTACGTGATCCCGAAGAGATGATCCGCCAGTTGCACTGGTAACCGCGCTCGGATAATCTGGCGTGGGCATTGGGGAGTTCAAGAAAATGTTGCGGTTGACTTTGATTGTCGCGGGCGTACTCGCCACCGGCGCTGCTTCGGCGTCCGAGTTGGTCTACAAACCGATAAATCCGTCCTTTGGCGGCGATCCCCTGAACGGCAACTGGTTGCTGTCTCAGGCCACCGCCCAGACCGAAGGCGGCGGTTCACCGGGCTTCTCGATAGATTTTCCGGATTTCGGCGGCATTCCACAGCCGGACCCGGATCCGGATCCGCTGCCCGACAACGACTGAGACGCGACTGCGTCGTAAATGCGAAAGGCGGGGCATGGCCCCGCCTTCGTCATGTCAGCCCATATGACGGATGCGCCACGCCTTTAGCGTTGTGCGATGAAGGCACGGTTGCCGCGGCCCTGCTGGACGATGAGCGCCTGGTGACCTGAGCCCGACTGCCGGATCGAGGCCGTATTGTCCATGCCGATCTGCCTGATAAGGCCGACATTGCCAGACCCGTTCTGCACGATCGAGGCATTGTTGTTGACCCCGTCCTGCCAGACCAGGGCAAGGTTGCCGTTGTCCGGACGCAGCGCCGAAAGTTTCTGCGCCACCTCCATCGCCGGCTTCACAATGTCGGCTGTACTCGCACGCGAAAATGACGCGGCATCGACCTGCGTGATGTAGGCCGGGGAAGATGTTTCCGCCGCGCCCGCTTGTCCCACGCAGACCGCCAGTAGAAATGCAGTTTGAATGACTGTTTTGTTGTTCATGATCGCCCCCTTGAAGAGGGCCTACATCTAGCCGAGATGAAATAAGATGCCGTGAAAAGGTATGGCTGGCCAAATCTGAATCGGATCAGTCAATTTTTACTCATCACTGACCGAGTCAAGTGGGGCTACCCAGTTGCTCGACCTACTTGATGTGCAACGCTAATGTCCATCCTTTGATCAGTTAATAGCAAAGCGGACGGTCGGCGCGCCGGCCCCTAAGCTTCCAGTCTGCAGGCTCGGCCGTCAGAGCGGCTAACTTCATAGCCTGGTTATGGGCGCAGATATCCCAGGATGATATCGACGACGTGTTCGCCCCAGGCGTCCATCTCTTCCGGCGACCCGAGATCGCGCCCAAAACTGACGCCGAGCGTCCAGCGGTTGGCCATGAAGAAGAAGCAGAGCGAAGCGATCGAGACATAGAGCTTGAAGGGATCGACACCGCGGCGAAACTTGCCCTCCGCCGCACCCTGCTCAAGCAGCGATTGAATTGTCTCGATGAGCGGCGAGTTCAGCGCGCGTATCTTCGCGGATTTGCTAAGGGCGGCGCCCTGGTTGACGTTCTCCATCGCCAGCAGGCTGAGGAACTCCGGATGTTCGCGATAGTAGCGCCAGGTGAACAGGATCAGTTTGCGCATGGCGTTTGCCGGGCTGCCCTGCCTGAGGACGAGTTCGCTTTCAGCCGCCCGGATGGCAGCGTAGGCCTCCTCGAGGACAGCCAGATAGAGATCGTCCTTATTGCCGAAATAGTGGTAGAGCATACGCTTGTTGATGTCGGCCTGCGCGGCGATGGCGTCGACGCGCGCGCCGCCGAAGCCGAGGGCTGCGAACTCGGCCGTCGCGGCCGCAAGGATCGACGCCCGCGTGCGATCGGCATCGCGGCGACGGACCGCCGGTCGGTCCGTCCCGTCCCGCTTCGTCGCAACCGGCGCCATCTCAGCAGGCGACGCCGCGGGCGGCGAAAACGGGCTTGGCGCGGGCAATCGCCTTTTCGGGATCCTGCAAGACGTCCGCTCGGTCGGCGAATCGCAGAAGCTCTGCCAGATGCAGTGTCGAGCGCGCGTTCTCCTGGCCGGCGAGCATGGTGAAGTGGCCCTGGAAGCCGTTCAGATAGGCAAGGAACACGACGCCGGTCTTGTAGAAGCGCGTGGGCGCCTTGAAGATGTGCCGGGAGAGCGGCACCGTCGGAGCCATCACCGCGTCGTACCGGCCGCGGTCGCCCGAAGCCAGCGCAGCAAGGGCGGTCGCGGCGGCGGGGGCGATCGGATCGAAGATACCGAGCAGGGCGTGAGAATATCCGCGTTCGTCGCCGGCTATCAAATCAGGGTAGTTGAAGTCGTCGCCGGTATACATGACGACGCCTTGCGGGAGCGCCCGGCGCATCTGGATCTCACGTTCCGCCGAAAGCAGCGAGATCTTGATGCCGTCGACTTTCGTCCGGCTCTCGCCAATGACCTGGAGCGCGGTCGCCATGGCCGTTGCCACGTCGTCCGTTCCCCAATATCCGGCGAGGTCGGGATCGAACATATCGCCCAGCCAGTGCAGGATCGCAGGGCGTTGCAATTGGCCGAGCACCTTGCCGTAGACCTCGAGATAGTCCTCCGGCCCGCGCGCCGTTTTCGCCAGAGCGCGGCTAGCCATCAGGATGACCTGGCTGCCGGTAGCCTCGATCGCCTCGCATTGCATGAGATAGGCTTTGGTGACCGCGTCGAGCGTCAGGCCGGCAACGTCAACCAAATGATCCGTGCCGGCACCGCTGGCGATAATGGCTCCGCGCGCCTTGGCGGCCTGCGCCGAGCGCTGCACCAGTTCCAGCGCATGCGGCCAGTCGAGCCCCATCCCGCGCTGTGCCGTGTCCATGGCTTCGGCAACGCCGAACCCCAGCCCCCAGAGATAGTCACGGAAGGCAAGCGTACGCTCCCAGTCAATAGCCGTGCCTAGCGTGGGATCGATGTCGGCGAAGGGATCGACGACCACATGCGCCGCCGCAAACGCCTTCCGGCTCCAGGCCGAAGGCTGGGCCGGCACCTGGCACGGCTCCCCACAGAGTTCGTAGCGCGCCACGCGGCCATCATCCGTAGGCAGGTTCAGGCTAAGCATCTCAAACCTATGTATCTAACTGGTTAGTTATTTAATATCGCAAACTCATGATTGACGCAAGAGACCCCTGGAGTGCCAGAAGCCATCACGGATGTTAAGTGTGAAAGTGATGACCGGCGCAGCCTTTCGGCGCGCCGGTCGGTCGTTGTGGGCTATAGGCTCGCCGCCGTCAGGCTTGTTCCATCCAGACCTTCTGGAGGTCCATCTGGAAGGTCTGGTGCACGCCGTAGTTCTTCACCTTAGCCGCCATGTGGCTGTAGAGCTTCTGCCAGAACGGCTGAATGATGACGCCGGAATCCTGAAGGATCGTCTCGAGGTCCTTCATGACCTCGCGGCGCTTTTCCGGATCGCTGATCGCCAGCGCTTCCTGCAGCTTCGCATCAAAGTTCGGATCCGAATAGGCGCTTTCGTTCCAGGCTTCCCCGGTGCGGTAGCCGAGCGCCAGTATCTGCACGCCGAGCGGCCGCATGTACCAGATGGTCATCGAATAGGGGTACTTCGTCCAGTCGTTCCAGAAGGTCGAGCCGGGCAGCACGGTGCGCTTCACCTTGATGCCGGCCTCACGCAACTGCGCGGCGATGGCGTCGCCGGTGTTTTTCTGCCAATCGTCCTCGATGGTGATGAGCTCGTGCTCGAAGTCCGCCTGGCCGGCTTCCTCCATGAGTTTTTTGGCGCCCGCCGCGTCCCGGCTCTTCTTCGGCAGCGGGTAGTATTCGGGATGGATCGGAGCGACATGGTGGTTCTCGCCCACGTCGCCGCGTCCATTGTAGCCGAGATCCAGCACGACCTTGTTGTCGACCGCCATCTGCAGGGCGTTGCGCACCCGCTTGTCGTCATAGGGCTTGTGCGTGACGTTGGTGCGGGCGACGAGCGTCGTGGCGGTCGCGACTTCCGACTTGGTCAGTCCGATATTGTCGAGGATGTCGATGAAGTCCGCCGGCGTCTCGAAATTGATGTCGATCTCTTCGGACTCGAAGGCATTGACCGTGGCCGAGAAATCAGTGCCGTAGTCGATGAACTCGACGGAATCGAGCAGCGCCTCGCCACCCCACCATTTGCCGTTCTCGCGACGCTTGACCACGGCCTTCGATCCGGTTTCGTAGGAGACGAGTTCGAAGGCGCCCGTTCCGATCGGGTTGCTGATCGGATCGTCGCCCGTGAAGCTGCGATGCACCACCAGCGCCGGATAGTCGGTGAAGTTCGCGATCAACGAGATGTCAGGCGCATTCAGCTTCAGCTTCACCGTATGGTCGTCGACCTTGGTGATGGCGCCTTCCTTGGCCTTGCCGGTCGCTTCGTCGATCAGCGCGCCGACGCGCGCGGCCATCGAATTGCCTGATACGCCCTTCTCGCACCAGCGGTTGAGATTGTAGACGACGTCATCCGCATTGAAGGCGTCGCCGTTGGTCCAGGTCACGCCATTGCGTATATGCAGGACGTATTCGGTCGCATCGTCGTTGACTTCCCAGCTCTCGAGCAGGACCGGCTCGAAGGTGAATTCGCGTGTGTAGGTAACCAAGGGTTCCAGCCAGGTTCGCGTGACATTGGCCAACTCGACCCAGTCGTAATTGCGCGGGTCCTTCTGGCCCTTGACGGCCATGGCCACCCTGAGGGTCCCGCCCTTCGTGCCTTCCTGCGCAATTGCCCGAGATGGTACAGCCAGCCCCGCCAAGCCGTAGGCAAATGCGGTCGAAGCGCCGAGGGCGCTGGCGAGAGCCAGAAACTCGCGCCGATCCATACGCCCCGCCCGCACCTCGACTGCCATTTTCTCGATCGCCGCCGGGACGCGATCGCCGTTGCTCCTAAAGAAACGCATTTTCATTCCTCCCTTTGATTGCCCTAAAGATTCATCGTGTAGCGAAGCCCGTCGTAAATCGCCGCGTGGATGTTCCTTGCCGCCACGGCGTCGCCGATCCGGAACATGATGAACGCGCCGTCCGGCTTCCTGACGGCGAACGGGTCGTCGCCGCCGACCAATGCCTCGTAATCGACCGCGCCGAGATTCTTCGAGAGCGGCTTGAGTGCGAAATAGAGATCCTCGAGCGGCGCCGTGCCGTGCTCGACAACGACCTGGTCGACCCGGCGTTCGTCGTGCCAGTCCTTGGCGAAATCGGACGAAAGGGATGCAACCAGCGCGTTGCCGTCGCGACGCACGGAAGTAAGGCGCGTGTTGATTGTGATGCGCGCATTCTTCTCATGGAATGTCTTCATGTAAGGCACATGGTTCATGCCGCCCATTTCGGGCGCGAAGAAGCGCTCCGGCGATATGAGCTCGAGTTGCGAGCCGGCGTTGGCCACGAACTCTGCTGCGCCCATGCCCTGATGGCCGCCATTGTCGTCGTAGAGCAGCACATGCTCGCCGGGCTTGATCGCCCCCGAAAGGATATCCCAGCTCGAGGTGACGAGGTCGTCACCGGCATCGAGTGGCGGATTCTGCGGCATGCCGCCGGTCGCGACGATCACGACGTCGGGACCGAGCGCGGTGACGTCGTCCTCTTCTGCCCAGACATCATAGCGGATCTCGACGCCGAGACGCTCGAGTTCGGCGAGGCGCCAGTCGATTATACCGATCAGCTCCTTGCGGCGCGGATTCTGGACGGCGAGCCGCACCTGACCGCCGGCCTGGCCGGAGGCTTCGAGCACGGTGACCGAATGGCCGCGCTCGGCAGTGACACGTGCGGCTTCGAGGCCAGCGGGGCCTGCCCCGACGACCACGACCTTCTTCGACGACCCCTCGCTTCGCCTGATGACGTGCGGCATGGAGCTTTCGCGGCCGGTCGCCGCATTGTGGATGCAGAGCGCCTCGCCGCCCTCATAGATACGGTCGAGGCAGTAGGTGGCGCCGACGCAGGGGCGGATGCGGTGTTCCTCGCCGCGCATGACCTTGGCGACGATATGAGGATCTGCAATGTGCGGGCGGGTCATGCCGACCATGTCGAGCTTGCCCTCGGCAATCGCATGCCTGGCGGTGGCGACATCGGCGATGCGCGCCGCGTGGAAGACCGGGAATTTGGTTGCAGCTCGCACGTCGCCGGCGAAGTCGAGATGAGGCGAGGAGCGCATGCCGGTGATCGGGATGACGCCGGTCAGCGCCGCATCGGTCTCGATCGTGCCGCGGATGATGTTCAGGAAATCGAATTTGCCTGACGCTGCGAGCCGGCGCGCGATCTCGATACCCTCGGCCTTGCTCAGGCCCTTCTCGGTATCCTCGTCGGCCACCATGCGGATACCGACGATGAAGTCCGGCCCCACAGCGGCGCGCACGGCGTCGATGACGCGGAAGGTGAAGCGCAGGCGGTTGTCCAGCGGGCCGTTGAACTCGTCGTCGCGATGGTTGGTGAGCGGCGACCAGAACCCGTCCATCAGATGGCCGTAGGATTCGAACTCGATGCCGTCGAGGCCGGCCGCCTGGCAGCGCTGCGCCGCGGAGGCGTAGTCGGCGACGATGCGATCGATGTCCCAGTCTTCCATCGTCTTCGGAAAGGCCCGGTGAGCCGGTTCGCGTACCGGCGACGGCGCCAGCACCGGCAACCAGTCGGCCTTGTTCCAGTTCGTGCGGCGTCCGAGATGGGTGATCTGGATCATCACCTTGCAGTCGTGCTCGTGGCAGGCATCGGCAAGGTCGCGCAGCCACGGCACGATCTCGTCGCGGTAGACGTGCAGGTTGCCGAACGCCGCCGGGCTGTCGCGCGACACGATCGCCGAGCCGGCGGTCATGGTTAGTGCAATGCCGCCTTTCGCCTTCTCGGCGTGGTAGAGCCTGTACCGCTCCTTGGGCATCCCGTCCTCGGAATAGGCGGGCTCGTGGCTCGTCGACATCACGCGGTTCTTGAGCGTCAGATGCTTGAGCCTGTAAGGCTGGAGCAGCGGATCCCTTGCAAGCGATACGTTCATCGACGAACTCGCTCGAAGCGGGCTTCAATCCCAACCAATAACCCTGTGCCTTGTGCGCTTGTTGTCACTAGGTTCTTTCGCTTCAGTTCACCGTGTCGGGCAGCCGCTCCTCGCGCTGCGCGATGAAGTCGCGCAGACCCTCGGCTACCCCCTCGTCCAGCTTGGGCTCTTCGTAGTCCTTGAGCATGTTGCGCGCCTTCTCCCGGCCGCGCGTGTCATGGTCCTTGGCGCCTTCTGCGCTCCACTGCTCGAAGGAGTTGAAGTCCATGAGGGTCGGCATGAAGAACGCCGACTCGAAATGCTCGAGCGTATGTTGCGTACCCAGGAAATGCCCTTGCGGGCCGACCTCGCGTATCGCCGCCATCGCTTCCTTGAAGTCGTCGAAGGGAACGCCGCCGGCATATCTATACCAGGCGACGAGTTGCTCGCAGTCGGTGGCAAATTTGGAGTAGCCGCAGGTCAGGCCGGCCTCCAGCCAGCCCGCCGAGTGCCAGATGTAATTCGCTCCGGCAAGGATCGCGGCGTGCATCAGCATGTTCGCCTCGTAACCGGCCTGCGCGTCGTTCAGCTTGGAGCCCACGTGGAAGCCTGACGTCCGCCATGGCAGCCGGTATTTGCGCGCCAGCGCACCCATCAGGTACATCATCTGCGCGGCTTCGGGCGTGCCGCCCATCGGCGCGCCGGTCTTCATGTCGACGGTGACCATGAACTGGCCGTAGATCTGCGGCGAGCCCGGCCGAATGAGCTGCGTGAACGCCAGACCGGCAAGCGCCTCGGCATTGACCTGGGCGACGGCGCCGACCGCCGATGCGGCAGTCGATGCGCCGCAGAGCGCGAAGGGCGCCAGGATGAGCGGCTGGTTGTGCCGCGCATAGACCTTCATTGCGTCAAGCATGGTGGCGTCCCAGACCAGCGGCGAATTGCAGTTGGTGATGGAGACGAGGACCGGGTTCTCCTTGACGTATTCGTCGCCGAAGACGATGCCGGCCATCGCCATCGTGTCCTCGGCGCGGTCCTTCGACGTGACGATGCCCATGAACGGCTTGTCGGAATGCTTCAAAGCCGAGTGAATGATGTGCAGGTGTCGCTTCGGGACGGCGATCTCCATCGGCTCGCAGATGATCGAGCTCGACGAATGCAGCGCAGGCGCCATATAGGCGAGCTTGTGGAAGTTGTTGAGGTCTTCCAGAGTGCCGTAACGCCTGACACCGTCGAGATCGCGGATGTAGGGCGCGCCGTACATCGGGATGAAGATCGAGTTCTTGCCGCCGACCTTGACCGTCTTTTCCGGATTGCGGGCATTGAGCGTGAACTCGGACGGTATCTTCGAGACGAGATCCATCAGCAGCGCCCGATCGATGCGGACGCGGGTGTCCTGCACGTCGGCGCCAGCGGCTTTCCACATGACGATCGCTTCGTCGTCGCGGAACTCGCAGCCGACCTCTTCGAGTATCTTCAGCGATTCATCATGGATCAGTTCCACCGCCTCGTCGGGGACGATCTCGTAGACGGGTATCTTGCGCACCAGCGTCGGAAACGAGGCGACCGGGGCTCCACGCAAGGCCTTGCGTCCTACGCGGCCGCCGCCACGACGATGAGTAACCCCCGGTTCCGGTGTACCGATAGTATCCGTCATGCTCATGTCGGCTCTCCCTTGGCTTTAGGAGAGCGCCTGCGCGCCGGCTGTTCAAGCGAAATAGGAAGCCGGCTCGCTTGAGTTGAACTCAACGATCCCAAGGAGAGCAACCAGTCCTTCAACTGCACGGCTTGAGGACTGAGCGGCCGACGCGCGCTCCATGTCACGAAGTAGGATTGCGGCGCGGAAATCTCGAGGTCGGTCACCTTCACCAGATTGCCTGCTTCGATCAGCGGCTCCACCAGGCTGGCCCAGCCAAGCGCCACTCCCTGTCCGCTCCGCGCCGCCTGCATCGCGATCACATAGCTGTTGAAGCGTCGCACGTTGATGTGCCGATCCGGGTGGCCTACCTCGCGCAGGAACTCCGACCACGTCGTCCAGGTCCAGTCGATTCCTTCCACCGACAGCAGTTGCAGTTGTGCCAGATCCTTCACCGACGCTGCCGGATAGGCTTTCGCGAAGGCCGGACTGGCGACGGGGAAGATGCGATCGTCGTAGAGCTTGGCGGACTGCTCGTCCGGCCAGTCGCCGTCGCCGTAGCGGATCCTGA
>JAEYXI010000204.1 GCA_023428515.1 Pseudomonadota bacterium
GTGCAGACGAGGCCTGGCAAGAGCTGGAACGCGATCCTCAGGCTGTATTCGCCCGAGGCGCCCTGGTTCGACAAGACCTGGAGACCCGGCGACTTCGAGCTTGTGGACTAGCCGGACGGGGCTGCCCGCCAGGCGCCGCGTAAACTGGTCGCCGGACGCTACGCGGCCGGCTGCTTCGCGGCTTCTGGCTCCTTGCGCCGCGTGCTGCCGAGCATCTCGCCCAGCCTGACGAAGAGCACGAAAAGCGCCGGGATGAGCAGGATGCCGATGACCGTCGCGGCCAGCATGCCGGCCACCACCGTCGCGCCGATCGAGACGCGGCTTGCGGCACCCGCGCCGGTCGTCAGCACCAGCGGCACCGAGCCGAGGATGAAGGCGATCGCCGTCATCAAGACGGCACGGAAGCGCATGTGCCCGCCTTCGATCGCCGCATCGTGCAGGCTCTTGCCGGATTCGTAGCTTTCCTTGGCGAACTCTACGATCAGGATCGCGTTCTTCGCCGCGAGGCCGATCAGGAGCACCAGGCCGATCTGCGCGTAGATATTCAGCCCGAGCTTGACCATCTGGATGCCGAGTATGGCGCCCAGGATGGCGACCACGACCGAGGCGAGGACCGCGAACGGTATCGTCCAGCTTTCATACTGCGCGACGAGGAAGAGGTAGCCGAAGATGATCGCCAGCGCGAAGACGGCGACCGTCGATGCGCCGGCCAGCGCCTCCTGGTAGGAGAGGCTCGACCACTCGAACGCATAGCCCTGCGGCAGCTTGGTGTCGGCCAGATTCGCCATCGCGTCCATGGCCTGGCCCGACGAGGCGCCTGCCGCGGGCGTGCCGTTGATGGTCGCCGCGGTGAACTGGTTGTAGCGGGAGAGCAGCGTCGGCTGAAGCTCCGCCCTGACCGTCGCAACGGCGCGCAGCGGCACCATCGCACCGGTGGTGCTGCGTACGTAGATTTTCAGTATGTCGTCGGGCGTGCGCCTGAACTGCTGATCGGCCTGGACATTGACCTGATAGACCTGGCCCATGATCGTGATGTTGTTGACATAGGCCGAGCCAAGCTGCGCCTGCAGCGTGTTGAAGATCGTCGAGACCGGCACGTTGAGCCGCTGCGCGCTGTTGCGGTCTATGTCGACGAACAGGCCGGGCACTTCGGCCGAGAAGGTCGAATAGGCCGAGCCGATGGTCGGATCCGCATTCGCCGCCACGATGAAGGAGCGCATGACCTGCGCTAGTTCCTCGGGCGACTGGCCTCCGAGCGCCTCGAGACGGAAGTCGAAGCCTTCGGCATTGCCGACGCCCGGGATTGCCGGCGGCGGGAAGAGGATGATGTTGGCGGCGCCAAGCGATGCGAAATCCTG
Organism: Pseudomonadota bacterium; assembly: GCA_023428515.1. Next base: position 1,359 of record JAEYXI010000204.1, read on the forward strand.
GTTCAGCTTGGCGTAGATGCCGCGCAGTCCCGTCTCGGGCGTCTTGCGCTCATCCCATGGCTTCATGACGATGAGCGCCAGGCCGCTGTTCGGCTGTATGGCTCCCGACAGCAGCGAATAGCCCGAGATGGTGACGACATTGGCGACGCCGTCTGTGGCCTTGGCGATCTGCTCGACCTTGTCCAGGACGTCCTGTGTCCTCGGCAGCGCGGCGGCGTCGGGGAGCTGGATAATCGCGAACAGCACGCCCTGGTCCTCGGTCGGGATGAAGGCTGTCGGGGTGCGCACGAACTGCCAGGCCGCGAGGCCGCCGAAAGCAGCCACGATCAGCAGCGCGATCAGGGATCGGCGCGACAGCAAGCGGTTGACGCTGGAATAGCCGTCGCGCGTCTTGTCGAGCCCGCGATTGAAGTAGCGGAAAAGCCCCCTGCCCTCGCGCGGCGGCCTCAGGAACACCGCGCAAAGCGCCGGGCTGAGCGTCAGCGCGTTGAGCGCCGAGATCGCCACCGACGCGGTAATGGTGATCGCGAACTGCCGGTAGAGCTGGCCGGTGATCCCAGGCAGGAAGGCGACCGGCAGGAAGACGGCAAAGAGCACCAGCGTGGTCGAGATGATCGGTCCGGTCACCTGCGCCATCGCCTTGTGCGCGGCTTCCTTCGGATGGATTCCGGGCTCCTCTTCCATCACGCGCTGCACGTTTTCCACGACCACGATGGCGTCGTCGACGACGAGGCCGATCGCCAGGATGAGCGCGAACAGCGTCACCGTATTGGCCGAGAAGCCGAAGGCAAGCAGAACCGCGAAGACGCCGATCAGCGACACCGGGATGGTGAGTGCGGGGATCAGCGTCGCCCGCCAGTCCTGCAGGAAGATGAAGACGACGGCGAGAACGATGACGCCGGTGAGCGCCAGCGTATAGACGATCTCGTGTATCGTCGCCCGGACGAAATCGGTGGAATCGTAGATGACCTGATAGGCGACGTCGTCGGGGAAGCGTCCCTTCAGCGATTCGAGTTCCGCCTTGACCGCCTGCGCCACGCCAAGCGCATTGGAGCCCGGCGACTGGTAGATCGCCATCGTCGCCGCCGGCTTGCCGTTGAGCTGGCTGACGGAAGCGTAGGTTTGTGCGCCGAGCTCCACCCTGGCGATGTCGCGCACGCGCACGATGCCGCCCGTGTCGTTGACGCGGATAATGATGTCGCCGAACTGGTCGGTGGTGGTCAGGCGGCCGAGCGCGGTGATCGAATATTGCAGCACCTGATCGCTGGGTATCGGCGGCGCGCCGATCAGGCCGGCGCCGGCCTGGACGTTCTGCTGCGAGATGGCGTTGGTGACGTCGTCCGAGGTGATGCCGAGCGCGGCCATGCGCTGCGGATCAAGCCAGATGCGCATCGAGTAGCTGAGGCCGCCCATCAGGCTGGCCGAGCCGACGCCGGCGACGCGCGACACCGGGTTCACCACGTTGATCTGCGCATAGTTCGACAGGAAGAGCCCGTCGCGCGACCCGTTCGGCGAATAGACGTTGGCGATGAGCAGGAAGTTCGGCTGCTGCGCACGGACATTGACGCCGAGCCGCGTCACCGCGTCGGGCAATTGCGGCGTGGCGAGCGCCACGCGGTTCTGCACGTTGACCTGCGCGATATCTGGGTCGGAGCCGACGGCGAACGTCACGGTCAGCGTGTAGAGGCCGCTCGAGCTGGTGGTCGAGGCCATGTAGATCATGCCCTGGACGCCGTTGACCTGCTGCTCGATCGGCGCGGCGACCGTCTCGGCCAGCGTCTGCGCGTCCGCACCCGGATAGCTGGCCGTCACCTGCACGGTCGGCGGCGTGATATCAGGATATTGCGCGACCGGTATGTTGAGGAGCGCCAGGGTGCCGGCGAGCGTGATGATGATGGCGATCACCATCGCCAGCCGGGGACGGTTGATGAAGATGTCGGCGAACATTGATCAGTTCCCCGCCGGCTGCGGCGTCACCGCGACGCCCGCCTGCACCTTCTGGATTCCCGAGACGATGACCATCTCGCCCTGGGCGAGCCCGGCCGTAACCGCCCAGTCCGTGCCGACGCGTTGGCCGAGCGTCACCCGGCGGATATCCGCCCGGTTGCCTTCGCCGAGGCCGAAGACGTAGGCGCCATC
>JAEYXI010000213.1 GCA_023428515.1 Pseudomonadota bacterium
GCCCTCGGCGTGGCCGGCGAGGCCCCAGAGGTTGGGGCGGTAGTCTATGTCGAACACGACCTTCCTGCCATGCTGCTTCGCGATGCGGATCGCCTTGAGTTGCGCGGCCTCGGTGTTGGGGCGCGAAAAATGCGTGCCGGTGACGACGACGGCGCGCGCCGTCGCGATGAAGGTCTCGTCGACATCCTCCTCCGACAGAGCCATGTCGGCGCAGTCGGTGCGTACGAAGATCATCGGCGAGACGCCTTCATCCTCGACGGAGAGCAGCACCAGCGCGGTGAGCCGCTCCTTGTCGGTGGTTATACCCCTGACGGAAACGCCTTCGCGAACAAGCTGCTCCCTGATGAAGCGGCCCATCTGCTCGTCGCCGACGCGGGTCAGCAGCGCCGAGCGCAAGCCGAGCCGCGCCGTGCCGACTGAGATGTTGGTGGGGCAGCCTCCCACCGCTTTGGTGAACGAGGCGATGTCCTCCAGCCGAGAGCCGATCTGCTGGCCATAGAGATCGACTGAAGCGCGGCCGATGGCGATGATGTCGAGCGGGCCGTCCTGCGCTCCCCTGGTCACGACATCCTCCATCGTTCGATCTGCTTTTTCGGTTGCGGGAATCCTTGAATTGAAACACAAATTCCATTTGACAGTCAATGTGGAATATTTATTCTATTTATAAAATCCTGAGATTTGAGGGAAGGAAACGGGACATGATTTCGATCGGGCTCCTCGGCGCGGGCCGCATCGGGCAGATCCACGGCAGGAACATCGCGGCTTCGGCGCGCGCAAGGCTGGCAGCAATCGCCGACCCGATGCCTGACGGCGCCAAGGCGTTGTCGGCGGCGACAGGCGCGCCGGTGAGGACGCCTGAGGAAATCCTTGCCGACAAGTCGATCGACGCGATCCTGATTGGCACGCCGACCGACACGCATGCGGACTTCATCGACAAGGCGGCGAAAGCCGGCAAGGCGGTGTTCTGCGAGAAGCCGGTCGACCTCAACGCCGGGCGCATCCGGAAGACGCTGGAGCGGGTCGAGAAAGCGGGCATTCCGCTGATGATCGGCTTCAATCGCCGCTTCGACCCGAATTTTGCCACGCTGCAGCGTCGGCTGGCGGACGGCACGGCGGGCGAGGTGGAACTCGTCACCATCCTGTCGCGCGATCCCGGCCCGCCGCCGGTCTCCTATATCGAGCGCTCGGGCGGCTTGTTCCGGGACATGATGATCCACGATTTCGACATGGCGCGCTTCCTGCTCGGCGAGGATGCAATCGAGGTTTTTGCCCTGGGCTCCTCGCTGGTCGACAAGGCGATCGGCAAGGCGGGTGATGTCGACACGGCGGCCGTGGTGCTGAAGACCGCGAGCGGCAAGATCTGCCAGATCTCCAACTCGCGCCGCGCCACCTACGGTTACGACCAGCGCATCGAGGTGCATGGCTCGAAGGGGCTGCTGTCGGCCGGCAATGTGCATGAGACGACCGTGCAGTTCGCGGGCGACAAGGGGATCAGCGCCGATCCGGTGCAGAACTTCTTCCTCGAACGCTATGCGGCTGCGTATCGAAACGAGATCGAAGCCTTCATCGAGGCGCTGGTCAAAGGCAAGAAGCCGAAGCCGGACGGCGTCGACGGTTTGAAGGCGCAGATGATGGCCGATGCTGCGACCAAGTCGCGTGAAACCGGCAAACCGGTGAAGATCGGCTGAGGGAGAAAGAAATGTTCGACGTCAATTCGCTGAAAAACTCCTCGCTGGAAGGCAAGGTCGCCATCGTCACCGGCTCGACGCAGGGGTTGGGCGAAGGCGTCGCCCATCTTTTCGCGGATCGCGGCATAGCCGGCCTCGTCATCACCGGCCGCAATGCGGATCGCGGCGCCAAGGTGAAAGCGGACCTCGAAGGACGGGGCGTGAAGACGGTCTTCGTGCAGGCGGACCTCGCCTCGATGGACGATACGCGCAAGGTGACCGCCGAGGCCGACAAGGCGTTCGGCCGCGTCGATGTGCTGGTGAACTCGGCGGGGATCACCGACCGCGGCACGATCTGGGACACCAAGCCGGAACTCTTCGACGCGATGTTCGCGGTGAACGTGCGCGCGCCCTTCTTCCTGATGCAGGACTCGCTCGCCATCATGAAGCGCGAGAAGATTGCCGGCTCGATCATCAACATCATCTCGATGTCGGGTCATGGCGGTCAAAGCTTCATCACCGCCTACTCTTCGTCCAAGGGTGCGCTGATCACGCTGACCAGGAACGTCGCATACTCGGTGATGAGTCACCACATCCGCGTCAACGGGCTGACCATAGGCCACATGAATACGCCGGGCGAAGACCGCATCATGAAGACCTATCATGGCGCCGAGGAGGGCTGGCTGGGCGACGCCGAAAAGACGAAGCCTTTCGGTCGGCTGCTGGAGGTCGACGAGGTGTCGCGCGCGGTTGCCTACCTGGCGAGCGCGGAGAGCGGCATGATGACGGGGTCGATCATCGACTTCGACCAGCAGGTGCGCGGCGCCGGCAATTCGCCGCCTGCCCCGCCGCCGGTGGAGTAAGCGCCTCTTCCCTCCCCTCAAGGGGGAGGGAACTTACCCCTCGCCCCTCCGCGCCGCCACAGCCACGCACAGCGTCATGGCGATGGCCATTGTCGTGGCCATCGAGCGAAAGCCCTCGAAATTCGCCTCGCTGACCTCGATCATCACGTCAGCGGGTGAGGCGATCGGCGAGAAGACGGAATCGGTGATGCTGACGATCTTCGCGCCGCGCGATTTTGCGCTTGATGTCAGCGCCACCGTCTCGCTGGCATAGGGCGCGAAGCTGATCGCCAGCGCGGCATCCTTGTTCGAGACGAAGCTCGCCTGCTCGGCGCCCATGCCGGCCACCGCGTCTACCAGGATATTGCGCACGCCGAGCTTGCCCATGGCGTAGCTCATGTAGGAGGTGATCGGGAAGGAGCGGCGCAGCCCGATGAGATAGATCGTGTTGGCGACGGCGAGCGCGGCGACGGCGCGGTCGATCGCCTCGTGGTCGACCTTCTCGCGGAATTTCGCGATCGAGCGCTCCGACGCCTCGAGAAAGCCGTCGAGCACGAGGCCGGACTTGCTGGTGGCAATGCCGTGGTCGCGCATCTGCGCCAGGCGCTCGTCATAATTCAGCACACGGTCGCGCAGGCGCGAGCGGAACACGTCCTGCAGGTCGGTGAAACCCTGGTAGCCCAGCGCGCGTGAAAAACGCACCAGCGCGGAAGGCTGCACCTCGGCGCTTGCCGCTATGCTTGCCACGGTGCCGAAGGCGATCTCGTCGGGATTCTCCAAAGCATAGCCGGCTACTTGCATCAGCCGCTTCGGCAGTTGCTCGGCGCGCTGTGCGATCGCCGTGCGCAGTGCCTGATAGTCCTTGGGCGCGCCTTCTTTCACATTCATCCGAATATCCGTCTGTCCGCGCGTTTCCGTTAGCCGCCAATCAATCAGAAATGGAACAAAAATTCCACCGGGATTTCTGAATGCACCTTTTATTCCATATGGCGAAGCGCTAGACGAAATCTGTCTGCAGGCGGCAATAGCGCGGAGCGTCAGCATGGAAAAGATCGGCGTCGGGGTCATCGGAACCGGCTTCATGGGCAAAGCCCATGCGCTGGCCTGGAACTCGGTGCGGCCGGTCTTCGGCGACGTTCCCGACATCAGGCTCGTCCATCTCGGCGAGGCCAATGACGAGCTGGCGCACAGAAAAGCCGCCGAGTTCGGCTTCGAAAAAGCCTCGGGCGACTGGAGGCGCGTGATTGCCGATCCCGAGGTCGACGTCGTCTCGATCACCACGCCGAACAAATTCCATCTGGAAATGGCGACGGCCGCGCTCTCCGCCGGCAAGCATGTCTGGTGCGAGAAGCCGATGGCCCCGAAACTCGCTGAGGCCGAGGAGATGTTGGCCGCCGCCCGCGCCTCGGGCAAGACCGCCGTGCTCGGCTACAATTACATCCAGAACCCGGCGATAAGGCATATCAGGAAACTGCTCGACGAGGGCGTGATCGGCCCGGTCAATCATGTCCGCATAGAGATGGACGAGGATTTCCTCGCCGATCCCGAAGCGCCGTTCCAGCAGCGTCACGAGGCGGTCAACGGCTGGGGCGCGCTCGACGATTTCGGCGTGCACCCGCTGTCGCTGCTCTACACGCTGTTCGGCCGCGTCAGCCGCGTCATGTGCGACATGGCCAAACCCTATCCGACCCGCAAGACGCCGGACGGTGACCGCGAGGTCGAGGTATTCGACATCGCCACCATCATGCTGAGGCTCGAGAACGGCGCGTCCGGCTACATCGCGGTCAGCCGCACCGCCTGGGGCCGCAAGGGCCGCATCGCCATCCAGATATTCGGCGGCAAGGGATCGATCCTCTACGACCAGGAGCGGATGAACGAGCTGCAGCTTTACGTCACGTCGGACCGCGCCACCGAACAGGGTTTTCGTACGGTGCTTACGGCGCCGCACCACCCGCCCTACGACCGCTTCATCCCGGCCGCCGGCCACAATCTCGGCTTCAACGATTTGAAGATCATCGAGTGCCGGCAGCTCATCGCCCGAATGCTGGGGCAGCCGAGCGTCTCGATCGGCTTCGAGGAGGGCATATTGATCGAGCGCACCATCGCCGCGATGGCCCGGTCCTTCCAGGAAGGGAAGTGGGTGGAGGTAGGTTAGCGTATCGTTCGCGGAATTGCCTCCAGGGCTCGCGCCTGGGTACGCAAAGCCTCTGGTGATTTATTCTTCGCTTTGTGCTATTGACTTGCTTTGCCCCGCCACGACATAGGCGGAGCCCAGAATAATCCCGGACGTCAACAGATCGAGGAGACGACTACCATTCGCAGACCATTCAAGGCTACCGCGCCCACAAAGGACGGCCCCCGCGCAAACACCGACATCCGCGTTCCCCGCGTACAATTGATCGGCGCAGACGGCGGAAATCTCGGTGAAGTATCCATAAACGATGCATTGCTGCTTGCCGAAGAGGCCGGACTTGATCTCGTGGAGATTTCCCCGAACGCAAATCCGCCCGTCGCCAAGATTCTCGACCTGGGAAAGCTGAAATACGCCAACCAGAAGAAGGCGGCCGAGGCGCGCAAGAACCAGAAGGTCATCGAGATCAAAGAGATCAAGATGCGCCCGAACATCGACAGCCATGACTACGAGACCAAGATGAAGGCCGTCAGGCGCTTCTTCGAGGAAGGCGACAAGGTCAAGCTGACGCTGCGTTTCCGCGGCCGCGAGATGGCGCATATGGAGCTCGGCATGGAGCTTCTGAACAAGGTTCGCGAGGAAACGGCCACGATCGCCAAGGTCGAGGCCGAGCCCAAGCTCGAGGGCCGGCAGATGATGATGGTGCTGGCGCCGCGCTGAGCGCAGCGCCCACCAGATCCGGCATGATGACCGACAATTCGCCTGCAATGCTGCAGTCTTACCAGAGGCTGCGAAGGATCACGCTGGCCGTGCTGCTTGCGCTGATCTTTGTCGTGCTTTTGTTCGGCCAGTCGGTCTTCCCACCCGAGACAGCGGTCCACGAGGCGATCGAAATGGTCGGCATCGTGCTCATCGTCATCGGCATTGCCGGCCGCCTCTGGTCGACGCTTTATATCGGCGGCCGGAAATCGCGCTCGGTGGTCACCGACGGACCCTATTCGATCACCCGCAACCCGCTTTACGTGTTCTCTTCGATCGCGGCTGTCGGCGTCGGCGCCCAGATGGGCTCGATCACGGCGGCGGTCGGCTTCGGCGTCGCCTGTGCCGCAGCTTTCCATCTCGTCATCCTGCGCGAAGAGAAATACCTCTCGGCCAATCTGGGCGCGGACTATCGCGACTATCTCACCAAGGTGCCGCGTTTTTTCCCAAAACCGTCGGTGTATCATGAAGGCGAGACGACAGGCTTCAGGCCAGGCCTTCTCCTGATGACGCTGCTGGATGGACTTGTCTTCCTGGTGGCCATGCCGCTCTTCGAACTCATCGACGCGGCCCAGCTTTCGGGCGCCCTGCCGGTGCTCTTCCGGATACCCTGAACGTTTTAAATGCAGCGCTACGGGGCCGGATAAATCCAGGCATAGCTGAAATGATAGAGGTCGCCCTCGCGCCCATAGTGATACGGCAGGGCGATATCCTGCACGTCGAGCGCATTGCCCATGCCGGCCTTGTCGAGCCATGACCGCATCCCGGCGTTCAACTCGGGGGCTGGCGCGCCGTCGCGCCGATTGCGCCACATGACGAGCACCGGATGCGTCGCATCGAACGCATGGGGCAGCGCAAAACGCGGGTAACCCGAGATGACCACCGGGATGTCGCCGGCATGAAGGCGCAAATTGCCGGCAAGCTGCTGGTCGCTCGCAAGGATGATGGACGGCCGGTCCCTGCCTGAAGCCAGGACGGCGTCGATGGCGGGGCCATAGGGTACGTTCTGCTTGCCATAATCGCCCATGGCGCCGAGCACCGGCGCACGCGCGAAAAGCACGAGCGGCACCAGCACCATGATAGCGAGGACGATCGCGCCGAACCTTCGCGAGGCGCCCTGAAACGTCGCACCGGACGCTTCGATCTTCGCGCAAAGATAGATCGGCAGCAGGAAAAAGAGCGGCACCAGCCAGCGATCCTTGACGTCGCTGGCGCCGCCGAACACCACCAGCAGGGCGAGCAAGACCAGGAAGATCGCGAACATGCGTCCGATCAGGCGGGTCCATTGGTTCGATGCAGACCACGACGCGATCAGCGCGCGCCCGAAGGCGATCGCGAAGACGGCGAGCGTCGGCAGTATGTGCGCAAGGACCGCCCCCGCGAGGGACAGCAGGCCGCGGCCGATCTGGTCGAAACCGCGTCCGTCCGAACCGGCCGTCAGCTTCCCAACCGTGCGGCCGGTCGCCTCATTCAAATGGTCGAGGAACCACAAGGCATGCGGCGCGACGATCAGCGCGGCGACCAGAAGCGCCAGCAGGACGCGCGGATCGAAAAGCCGGGCGCGCAACTGGCGGTCGGGCAGCAAGGCGACGACCGCGGCAAGCGGCAGCAGGACGAAGTTGTATTTCGAGAGGATGCCTATGCCGAGCGCGACGCCTGCCAGGGCATAATCGAGCGCGCTGGGCCGTTGGACGGCGCGGAAGAAAAAGAAGACGAACATGCAGGCGGCGAATAGTACCGATATGGTATGCGTCAGGTCGCGCTGCGCCTCGTAGCCCACCTGCGGCAGGGTGATCAGGCCGAGCGTGGCAATGACGGCAAGAACCCGGTCGCGGATGACGAGCTGCGCGGTCAAGCCGACCAGGAGATAGCTCAGGAACAGCGTGAGGTTCTTGAGCAGGGAGACGGCGAGCACGCTGTCTCCGAGCAGCTGGACGACCCAGTATTGCACCCAGTTGTAGAAGGGCGGCTGCGTGTCGTAGCCGACCGAAAGCCATTGCGCGAAGAAGAGCTGCTGGCCCTCGTCCAGCTCGAGCGAGGCCGGGCTGGCGAGGCGCAGGATCACGTTGACTATGAAATAGGCCGCCAGCAGCACGTAGACCGCGCCGCCATGCCGGGCCAGACGGTCGATCACTTACTTTCCCGTATGTAGACGCTGCGGACAAAATAGTTCCTCGTCTCGCCGTCGGGCCGCGCGAGTATCTCCGCAAGGATGCCGGTGCTGATCATCTGCGCCGATGCGACGAAGAGCATGACCGCGACGATCAGCATCGGCCGCGTGCCGATATCCTCGCCGAGGAGGAACTTGACGCCGAAGAGATAGAGGAAGAGCAGCGCGCTGACGGCAGCGAAGCTCAGCCCGATGACGCCGAAGAAATGACCGGGCCGGTGCCGGAAGCTCATGAAGAACACGACAGAGAGCAGGTCGAGGACGACGCGGAAGGTTCGCGATATGCCGTATTTCGACAGGCCGAACTGCCGTGCATGGTGGCTGACCACCATCTCGTCGATGCGCGAGGTCGGCACCACGCTGGCGATGAGCGCCGGGATGAAGCGGTGCATGCCGCCCATGATCCGGACCTGTTTCAATATGCTGGTGCGGAAGAGCTTCAGCCCGCAGCCATAGTCGTGGACCCTGACGCCGGTGACCTTGCGTATGAGCACATTGGCGATGAAGGACGGGATGAGGCGCAGCACGAGGCCGTCCTGCCGGTCCTTGCGCCAGCCGCAGAGGAGATCGAGCTGGCGCTCCTCCAGCTTGGCGATCATGGCGGGGATGTCGGCCGGATCGTTCTGGAGATCGCCGTCGAGCGTCGCAAGCAGGCGGCCGCGCGCCACGTCGATGCCGGCCTGGAGGGCTGCCGCCTGGCCGAAATTGCGCTGCAACTCGACGATCCTGAGGTCGAGGCCGTCGCGGGAGAATTCCTTGCGCGCATTGACAAGCGTGGCGTCCGTCGAGCCATCATCGACGATGATCAGTTCCCACGGCTTGCCAAAATCCTTGAGGGCGGCGCATACGCGCTCGACCAGCGGCGCGATGCTATGCTCCTCATTGTGGACCGGAACAAGGACTGAAAGCTCTATGTCGCTTTCGGCCTCGCTGGCGGAAAGCGGAAGGGGCTGGGATTGCAGCACGATATCTCCCCGGAATAAGTCCGGCATTGGGCGCCCTGTTACATGAGCAGCCTGTTTTAGACAATCGCGGGCGGCAGCATGGCTGAGCAAGCAGGGAAACGGAACGGCATGGCAAGGAACCGTATCGCCTTGCTGACGGCGGCGCTGATCCTTCTCTATGCCGCCTTCGTGCAGTGGATCTGGGGCTGGCCGACGATCCTCTCCGCCTGGGCGGAAGTCGGCGCCTGGAACATCGTGCTGGCGCTGGCGCTTCTCGTCGGCACCTATTTCGTGCGCGCCCATCGCATCAAGGACTATTTCCCGCGCGAGACCGCCGGACGCTTCCTGTGGCTGTTCCGGGTCACGCAGGTGCACAACCTGCTCAACATCATGCTGCCGCTCAGGACCGGCGAAACGAGTTTTCCGCTGCTCATGCGCTCGGAATTCGGTGTGCCGCTGGCGCACGGGACCTCGGCGCTGCTGGTGCTGAGGCTGCTCGACCTGCATGCGCTGCTGGCGGCGGCGGGCATCGGACTGGTCGCCGGCGCGGGTTACAGCCTGTGGGTGTGCGGTCTCTGGCTGGCCTTCCTGTTGTCGCCGCTCGCCGTTTTCCCTTTTCGCGATCCGGTGCTGGCGGCGGCTCGAAGGAAACTACCGGACCGGTTCGCGAAATTCGTCGACGAGGTCGATGACGGCATACCGCGCAACCTGCCGACCTTCATCCGGGCATGGGCGCTTACCGTGCTCAATTGGGGCGTCAAGGTGCTGGTGCTGGCCTGGGTGCTGGCGCTGATGGGGGTCGAGCCCATCGCGGCCTGCTTTGGCGGGGCGCTTGGCGGCGAGCTTTCTTCGGTGCTGCCGGTGCATGCGCCGGCCGGCGTCGGCACTTATCCCGCGGGCATCGCCGCGGGTGCCGCCGCCTTCGGCGCCGACCGCGCCGCCGGTGCGGCAGCAATCCTTGCCAAGGCGAGCATCAATGCGCATCTGCTGGTGATCGTGTCGGCGTTGGTCGGTACCGGGGTTTCGCTTGTTCTTCCGGCCCTGGCGGGCCTGGGACGGCCAGAAAACCGGAAACGGCGGGGCGATTGAGCGGGGATTGAGCCTGGCCGGTTGCACTTTCCGCCGCTCGCTGCTATGAGCCTGCGTCCATAACCGTCCGGCAGGGCATGCCGTGGCGGTTTTCATGCTTCCGGGCTTTGGTCGGCTTGGAAACAACAACAGGGGCGGCAAAGCCCCGCAAGGAGTAAGCAAAATGCCCAAGATGAAGACCAAATCGGCCGCCAAGAAGCGGTTCAAGATCACAGCCACT
>JAEYXI010000237.1 GCA_023428515.1 Pseudomonadota bacterium
GCGGGAGGCCGAGCGAACCGCCGAAGACCCGGACATAGGCGGTGAGCGCCGCAAGCAGCGCGCAGGCCCAGCCGAGCCAGGGCAGGCCGGCGGCATAGCCGAGCGGCACCATGAAGAGCGTATCGGCGATGCGGTCGGGGAACTCGTTGTAGAGCGCGCCGACCGCCGACTTGCGTCCGCCTTCGATCGCCACCATGCCGTCGAGGAGGTTGCAGACGAGGCGGAGCTGGACGCAGACGGCCGCGCCGAGCAGGGTGAGCCAATGATCGGCATAAAGGATGAGCAGCCCGCCGATTGCGGCGAACAGGATGGACGTGACCGAGATCGCATTGGGCGTCACGCCCGAGCGCGCCAGCCAGGCCGAGAGCGCCATCGCCCACTCGGACGACCGCGCCGCGATCGGGCGGCGCGCGGTTTCTTCTTGCAGCGGCATCGACACCCCTCGCCAATGCTGGCTTACTACATTGAAGGGTCACACGGGGGCAAGAAGCCTGCGCGCGCTTCTACAGCATGCCTGGCCGGAACTGCGATTTGCGATGGATGATCTTGCCGGAGACCATGAACACGCCGTTGCCGGTATAGTGCAGCGTCTCGGGATGTTTCGGCGACCGGGCGACATGCGCCTTCACCACCTCGAAGATGAAGAGATTGTATTTGTCTACCAGCGCGTCGTCGTGGATGCTGCACTCGAAGCTGGCATGGCACTCGCCGATCAGCGGTGCGTCGACCTTGGCGGCCTTTTCGGCGGTCAGGCCGAATTCCTCGAACTTGTCGATCTCCGCGCCCGACGTGTTACCGATGGCAATCGCCTGGTCGGTCAGCTTCGTCGTCGGCAGGTTGACGACGCATTCGCCGCTCTTGCGGATCATCTCGTGGCTGTGATTGCCGCTGGAGACCAGGCAGCCGACCAGCGAGGGCGAGAATTCCAGCACCATGTGCCAGCCCATGGTCATGATGTTGTTCCTGCCGCGCCAGCGCGACGAGACCAGCACGATCGGGCCGGGCTCCAGATACTGGCGCACGCGGTGGACCGGGAAGTCCTCTTTCTTGACCGTCCTGGGCATAGGCGGCTCCGTTGAGCAGGTTCACTTCCATGAACCTGCAGCAGCGGAACGGCCTTTCAAGCCTGCTAGCTCCTGAGTTCCCTGCGCAGGATCTTCCCGACCGGCGTCTTGGGCAGTTCGGTGCGGAACTCGATGTGTCTGGGGCGCTTGTAGCCGGTGAAATTCTCGCGGCAATAGGCCATCAGGTCCTCGCTCGTGAGATTGGGATCCTTGCGCACCACGAAGATCTTCGGGACTTCGCCGGAATGCTCGTCCGGCACGCCGATCGCCGCGACCTCCAGCACGCCGGGATGCAGCGCGACGACCTCTTCCAGCTCGTTCGGATAGACGTTGAATCCGGAGACGAGGATCATGTCCTTCTTGCGGTCGACGATCCTGGTGTAGCCGCGTTCGTCCATGAAGCCCATGTCGCCCGACTTGAAGAAGCCGTCCGGTGTCATCACCTTGGCGGTCTCGTCCGGCCTGTTCCAGTAGCCGGCCATGACTTGCGGGCCGCGGATGCAGATCTCGCCGACCTCGCCTGACGGCAGCACGTTGCCCTCGTCGTCGCGGATCGAGATGTCGGTCGAGGGGATGGGCAGCCCGATCGTGCCGGTGAATTCCGTGCTGCTCGCCTTGTTGGCCGTCGCCACGGGCGATGTCTCCGAGAGGCCGTAGCCTTCGGTGATGTTGTTGCCGGTGGCCTTCTTCCAGCGCTCGGCGACGCCCTTCTGGACCGCCATGCCGCCGCCGAGCGACAGCACCAGATGGCTGAAGTCGAGCTTGCGGAAGTCCTCGTTGTTCAACAGCGCGTTGAAGAGGGTGTTGAGACCGGGGAAGATGTTGAACTTGTATTTCCCGAGCTCCTTCACGAAGCCCGGAATGTCGCGTGGATTGGGGATCAGGACGTTCACGCCGCCCTGCTGCATGCCCATCAGCGCGTTCACCGTCAGCGCGAAGATGTGATAGAGCGGCAGCGCGCAGACGAAGACCTGGTTCTCGGGCTTCGGTCTGACCGTGTAGGCATCCTCCACCCAGGCGCTCAACTGCTCGACATTGGCGAGCACGTTGAGGTGGGTGAGCGTCGCGCCCTTCGAGACGCCGGTCGTGCCGCCGGTATATTGCAGGAACGCCACGTCGCTCGGGGCCACCTCGACCGGTTTCAGCTGGCGTGCGGCGCCGTCCTTCAGCGCTGCGTTGAAGGCGACATGGCCGGGCAGCGACCAGGTCGGCACCAGCTTCTTCACCCGCCGGACGACGAAATTGACGATCAGGCCCTTGATGCCCAGCATGTCGCCCATGGTGGCGACCACGACATGCTTGACCGGGGTTTTCGCGACCACCGCCTGCAGCGTCTTGGCGAAGTTCTCCAGGATGACGATCGCCTCGGCGCCGGAATCCTTGAGCTGGTGCTCGAGTTCGCGCGGCGTGTAGAGCGGGTTGACGTTCACCACCGTGTAGCCGGCCCGCAATATGCCCATCATGACGACGGGATATTGCAGCACGTTGGGCAGCATGATCGCGACCCGCGCGCCCTTGGCGAGGCCCTGCGCCTGGAGCCAGGCGCCGAAGGCGGCCGAGTACCGCTCGACCTCGCCGAAGCTGATCGACTTGCCCATGCAGGCGAAAGCCGGCCGCTCGGCATACTGCTTGCACTTGCCGACCAGGAAGTCACCGATCGAGCCGGTCGGCAGCGCGATCTCGGTCGGTACGTTGGCCGGATAGCTTTTCAACCAGGGCTTGTCGGGTTGGTCTGCTGCCGGAGCCTTGCCGGCTTCCTTGCTTGTCGATTCCGCCATTGTTCCTCCCTCGGCGGTTTCCGGCCACGCCGCCCCTCCGCGCCGGTTGTTTATGTTTTCCGGCAAGCCTCGGGGAATCCGGAAACGGCTCTTCCAATATGTATGGCTTAGGACAAGGCACAAGCAAGTCTTGCCGCTGCGGCAGCGGCCCAAGCAAAGGAACCAGTCGCGCGAAAGTGAAAGGCGGTTTCTGTTGGAAATCTGCCTGTTTCGGCAAAAATTTTTCCTTGACCGTACGGCAGTCAAGCAGGGAGTTCCAATAGTGGCGAAAGGATGATTATATGCGCGCTTTCCGGCCTAGAGGGGCTTGGAAACAAAAATCAGGGAGACCTTAATGTTCAAGAAAACCACTTTTGCGGCCGCGTTGCTGGCCGCAACCGTGATGAGTGGTATGGCGAGCGCAAAGACGTTCGTATACTGCTCGGAAGCTTCGCCGGAAGGTTTCGACCCCGGCCTTTACACGGGCGGCAATACGTTCGACGCCACCGCCCACCCGATCTTCAACCGCCTGCTGGAATTCAAGAAGGGCACGACCGAAGTCGAGCCCGGCCTGGCGGAAAGCTACGAAGTTTCCGACGACGGCCTGCAGTACACCTTCAAGCTGCGTCCGGGCGTCAAGTTCCACACCACCGAATACTTCACGCCGACCCGCGACCTCAACGCCGACGACGTGATCTTCTCCTACGAGCGCCAGTGGAAGGCGGACAATCCGTGGAACAAGTATGTCGAGGGCGGCTCCTGGGAGTATTTCGCAGGCATGGGCTTTCCTGACCTGCTGCAGTCGATCGAGAAGGTCGACGACCTCACGGTGAAGTTCACGCTGAAGCGCAAGGAAGCGCCGTTCCTCGCCAACGTGGCGATGCCCTTCGCCTCGATCGTCTCGAAGGAATATGCAGACAAGCTGCAGGCGGACGGCAAGATGAACCAGATGAACCAGCTGCCGGTCGGCACCGGTCCGTTCACCTTCGTCGGTTACCAGCAGGATGCGGTCATCCGCTACAAGAAGAACGCCGAATATTGGGGCGAGGCTCCGAAGATCGACGATCTCGTCTTCGCCATCACCACCGACGCCTCGGTGCGTTACCAGAAGCTCAAGGCCAATGAGTGCCAGCTGATCCCGTATCCGAACGCGGCCGACGTGGAAGCGATCAAGGCGGATCCGAACCTCAAGGTCTCCGAGCAGGAAGGCCTGAACGTCGCCTACCTCGCCTACAACACGCTGACGCCGCCCTTCGACAAGGCCGAGGTGCGCAAGGCGCTCAACCAGGCGATCAACAAGCAGGCGATCGTCGACGCGGTGTTCCAGGGCGCGGCGACGACTGCCAAGAACCCGATCCCACCGACCATGTGGTCGTACAACAACGCCGTCGAGGACGACAAATACGATCCGGAAGCCTCGAAGGCAGCGCTGGAAGCCGCCGGCGTCAAGGACCTCTCGATGAAGGTCTGGGCGATGCCGGTCGCGCGTCCCTACATGCTGAACGCCCGCCGTGCCGCGGAGCTCATTCAGTCCGACTTCGAGAAGGTCGGCGTCAAGGTCGAGATCGTCTCCATGGACTGGGGTGAGTATCTCGAGAAGTCGAGCGCCAAGGACCGCGACGGCGCCGTGATCCTCGGCTGGACCGGCGACAACGGCGATCCGGACAACTTCCTGCACACGCTGCTCGGCTGTGCTGCCGTCGGCGGCAACAACCGCGCCCAGTGGTGCAACGAGGAGTTCGACAAGCTGGTCAACGACGCCAAGGTGACAACTGACCAGGCCGAGCGCACCAAGCTCTACGAAGAGGCGCAGGTCGTCTTCAAGCGCGAGGCGCCGTGGGCCACCATCGACCATTCGCTGGCGATCGTGCCGATGCGCAAGAACGTCGAGGGCTTCGTGCAGAGCCCGCTCGGCGACTTCACCTTCGCCACCGTCGACATCGTCGAGTGACGGTCATCGGATAGTCGGGAGGGGCGTTCGCTGCGCGGACGCCCCTTTTCGTTTAGACTGTGTTCTCTTGGTCCGGCCGGCCAGGGCGTCGGCCGCCGCAAGATGCCGTTTTGGGGCTCGATATGTTTCGCTTCTTACTTGGGCGGCTCGCGGTCCTGATCCCTACCTTCATCGGGGTCTCGATCATCGCCTTCTCCTTCATCCGGCTGCTGCCCGGCGACCCCGTCGCGCTGCTCTCCGGCGAACGCGTCATGTCGCCGGAACGTCATGCAGAGATCTCGCATCAGCTCGGTTATGACCGACCGATCGTGATCCAGTATCTCGATTATCTCTGGGGCATCCTGCACGGCGATTTCGGGACTTCGATCACCACCAAGGATTCGGTGCTGTCGCAATTCCTCGAGCTGTTTCCGGCAACGCTGGAACTGTCGCTCTGCGCCATCATCTTCGCCATCGTGATCGGCATCCCGGCCGGCGTCATCGCCGCGATCAAGCGCGGCTCCTGGTTCGACCAGGCGATCATGGGCACCGCGCTGATCGGCTTCTCCATGCCGATCTTCTGGTGGGGCCTCCTGCTCATCATCCTGTTCTCCGGCATATTGCAGTGGACGCCGGTGTCCGGCCGCATCTCGTTGATGTTCTTCTTTCCCTCGGTGCCCGGCTTCATGCTGATCGATTCCCTGCTCTCTGGGCAGGAAGGCGCCTTCAAGTCGGCGGCGAGCCATCTCATCCTGCCGACCATCGTGCTCGGCACCATTCCGCTTGCCGTCATCGCCAGGCAGACGCGCTCGGCCATGCTGGAAGTGCTGTCCGAGGATTATGTGCGCACGGCGCGCGCAAAAGGCCTGTCGGCCTTCCGCGTCGTCGGCATGCATGCGCTGCGCAACGCCATGATCCCGGTCGTCACCACGATCGGCCTGCAGGTCGGCGTCATGCTCGCCGGCGCGATCCTCACCGAGTCGATCTTCTCCTGGCCGGGCATCGGCAAGTGGATGGTCGATTCCGTCTTCAAGCGCGACTACCCGGTCATCCAGGGTGGTCTCCTGATCATCGCCGGCATCATCATGCTGGTGAACCTTCTGGTCGACCTGCTCTACGGCCTGATCAACCCGCGTATCAGGCACTGAGAGGACCCATGGCAAACGCTGTAACGAACACTCCCGGTCCCGTCTCCGTCGATCCGTCGCGTCGCGCGCGGCTCGCCGAGTTCTGGTACTATTTCTCCGAAAACCGCGGCGCGGTGATCGGCCTCTTCTTCTTCCTCTTCCTGATCCTGCTGGCGATTTTCGCACCGCTGATCGCGCCGCATGCGCCGCAGGCGCAGTACCGCGACGCGACGCTCGTCCCGCCCTTCTGGCAGGAGGGCGGCAGCACGACCTTCCTGCTCGGCACCGACGCGGTTGGACGCGACATCCTTTCGCGACTGATCTACGGCACGCGCTTCTCGCTCTTCATCGGCGTCATCGTCACCACGCTCGCGCTGGTCGGCGGCATCGTGCTCGGTGTTATCGCCGGCTATTTCCGCGGCTGGGTCGACACGGTGATCATGCGCCTGATGGACATCATCCTGGCGTTCCCGTCGCTGCTGCTCGCGCTGGTTCTGGTCGCGGTCCTGGGACCGGGCCTGATCAATGCGATGATCGCCATAGCGCTCGTCTTCCAGCCGCATTTCGTGCGCCTGACGCGCGCCGCGGTGATGACCGAGAAGAACCGCGACTATGTCGTGGCGGCGAAGGTCGCCGGCGCCGGGCCGCTCAGGCTGATGTTCAAGACCATCCTGCCCAACTGCATGGCGCCGCTGATCGTGCAGGCGACGCTCTCCTTCTCCAACGCGATCCTCGACGCGGCGGCGCTCGGCTTCCTTGGGATGGGCGCGCAGCCGCCGACGCCGGAATGGGGCACCATGCTGGCCGAGGCGCGCGAATTCATCCTGCGGGCCTGGTGGGTGGTGACCTTCCCCGGCCTCGCCATTCTGATCACCGTGCTGGCGATCAACCTGGTGGGCGACGGCCTGCGCGACGCGCTCGATCCGAAGCTGAAGCGGAGCTGAGGCCGTGACTGCCGCGCGCTCGCAGACGGCACGGCTCGCTCGATCGGCGCGGCGGCGAGCACTCGCCCGCAATTCAGAGGTCTGATCATGCCCCTTCTCGAAATCGAAAACCTCGTCGTCGAGTTCCAGACCGCCGCCGGCCCGTTCCGGGCGGTTGACGGCATCTCGCTGCATGTGGACGCGCGCGAGGTCCTGGCCATCGTCGGCGAGAGTGGTTCGGGCAAGTCGGTCTCGATGCTGGCCGTCATGGGGCTGCTGCCCTGGACGGCGCGCGTCACCGCCGACCGCATGACCTTCGCCGGCCGCGATTTGCTGACCATGTCCACCTCCGACCGGCGCAACATGGTCGGCAAGGACCTGGCGATGATCTTCCAGGAGCCGATGGCCAGTCTCAACCCCTGCTTCACGGTCGGCTTCCAGATCGAGGAGGTGCTGAAGGTGCACATGGGCCTCGACCGCAAGGCCCGCCGCGAACGCGCGATCGAACTGCTGCACGCGGTCGGCATCCCGCAGCCGGCCGAACGGCTGTCGAGCTTCCCGCATCAGATGTCCGGGGGCCAGTGCCAGCGCGTCATGATCGCCATCGCGATCGCCTGCAACCCGAAGCTGCTGATCGCCGTCGAGCCGACGACGGCGCTGGACGTGACCATCCAGAAGCAGATCCTCGACCTCCTGATGCGGTTGCAGGCTGAGCATGGCATGGGCCTGATCATGATCACCCACAACATGGGCGTGGTCGCAGAAACCGCCGACCGCGTGATCGTGCAGTACAA
>JAEYXI010000238.1 GCA_023428515.1 Pseudomonadota bacterium
AACCCCTATCGCGGCTGCGAGCACGGCTGCGTCTACTGCTTCGCGCGGCCGACGCACAGCTATATGGGGCTGTCGCCGGGGCTGGACTTCGAATCGAAGCTCTTCGCCAAGCCGGATGCCGCCAAGCTGCTCGACAAGGAGTTGTCGAAAGAAGGCTACCAGCCGCGCACCATCGCCATCGGCACCAACACCGATCCCTACCAGCCGATCGAGAAACATTGGCGCATTATGCGCGAGATCCTCGAAGTGCTCGACGCCCGCAACCACCCCGTCGGCATCGTGACGAAGTCGGCGCTGGTGACGCGCGACATCGACATATTGTCGCGCATGGCCGAACGCGGGCTCGCCAAGGTGGCGCTGTCGGTGACGACGCTCGACCGCGTGCTGGCACGGACGATGGAACCGCGCGCGTCGACGCCGACCAAAAGGCTGGAGGCGATCCGGCAGCTTACCGATGCCGGCATCCCGTCCTCGGTTATGGTGGCGCCGATCGTACCCGGCCTTACCGACCAGGAGATCGAAAAAATCCTCGACGCCGCCCGCGCGGCGGGCGCGCAGGATGCAGGCTACGTGCTGCTCAGGCTGCCGCTCGAAGTCAGCCCGATCTTCAAGGACTGGCTGCTGCGTCATTACCCCGATCGCTACAGGCACGTCATGTCACTGATCCGCTCGATGCGAGACGGCAAGGACTACGATTCGGAATGGGGCAAGCGCATGCGCGGCACCGGCCCCTATGCCTGGCAGATCGGCCGCCGCTTCGAGATCGCGGCGCGAAGGCTCGGCTTCAACGCCAAGCGCACGTCGCTGCGCACCGACCTCTTCGTGCAGGCCGAGAAGAAGAACGAGCAGCTGATGCTGCTCTGACGATCGGCAGGCTTCGCGCCCCGAACGTGTGAAGAATCCGTCCAGCCCCGCCCCTGGCTGCCGACGGAGCGCCTCCCGGGCGCCGCCCCAGCGGCCGGGAAGGCCTTGCGGAGAATCGGAACCGATGCGAGCATCGCCGCACCATGGCTCCCGCGCGCCCCGATTCTCCGCCCCTCTTCGATCTCGACCAGAAGCCCGATTTCTCGTTCGAGAGGAAGGCGATGAAGGATGGGCTATGGCCGGTGGCCGGGCTCGACGAGGCCGGCCGCGGACCGCTTGCCGGACCGGTGGTCGCGGCCGCCGTCGTGCTCAATCCGAAACGCATCCCTAGAGGACTCGACGATTCGAAGCGGCTCACCGCCCTGCAGCGCGAGGCGCTGTTCGAGACGATCCTGAAGACGGCGCTCGGCGTCTCCGTGTCGTCGGTCTGTGCAGAGGGCATAGACCGCAGCAACATATTGAAGGCGAGCCTGGAGGCGATGCGCAGGGCACTTGCAGCGCTGCCGGTCGCCGCGCGCATGGCGCTGGCCGACGGGCGCGACGTGCCGCCGGGACTTCCCTGCGACTGCAAGGCGCTGATCAAGGGCGACCAGCGCTCACAGTCGATCGCCGCCGCATCGATCGTCGCCAAGGTCATGCGCGACCGCATGATGCAGGGCTGCGGCAGGGCCGACCAGCGCTACGGCCTCGAAATTCATATGGGCTACGCGACTGAGCGACACCGCGCGGCGATCGAGATACATGGCCCGGCATCGCGGCTCCACCGCCTGTCCTTCGCGCCCTTCCGCCTCGTCGAGGCGGAGGAGGAGTTCGTGGAGGCCGACCTGCTCGAAGTCGAGATGCTCACGGAAGCCGAAAACGAAAAAGCCGCCTGAGAAGGCGGCTTTTCTGACAAGAGCGCAGATCCTCGGGACAAGCCCGATGATGACGTCGGGAGCGGTTAGTTCAGCTTGGACTTGAGTTCCTTTAGCGAGGACTTGAACAGTTCCTCGCCGGCCTTGATCTCGGGATTGTCGGCCAGCAGCTTGCGGGCAGCCTCGACCGCGATGTCGACCGCGCTCGAACGCACCTCATTGACCGCTTCGCGCTCGGCCTGGGCGATCTTCTGCTCGGCCATGGCGGTGCGGCGGGAAACGTAGTCCTCGGTCTTCTTGTGCGCGTCGGTGAGCAGCAGTTCGGCCTCGCGCTTGGCAGCCGTCACGATGTCGGCGGCTTCCTTCTCGGCTTCCTTGCGCTTCTGCTGGAACTCGGCAAGCAGGGCCTGCGCCTCTTCGCGAAGGCGGCGCGCTTCGTCGAGGTCGGTGCGGATCTTGGTGGCGCGCGCATCGAGCGCCTTCGAGATCATGCCCGGCACCTTCAGGTAGACGACGATGCCGAGGAAGATGAAGAGCGCTACGGTCGTCCAGACCGATGCAAGGGCGGTTGCATCCATGGCGCTTAGCTCCTGACCGACTTCACGGCGGCGGTGATATCGGCCTTGGCCGACTTGCCGCCGAGCGCCGAGACGATGGCCGAAGCGGTTTCCTCGGCGATCGAGCCGACGTCCTGCATGGCGGTGTCCTTGATCTTGGCGACGCGGATCTCAGCCTCGGCGAGCTTGGCTTCGAGGCTCGCCTCGATCGATTTGCGCGCCGTCTCGGCTTCCGCCTTGGCGTTGTCGCGGGCCTGCTGGCCGATCGTGTTGGCGTTGGCGCGGGCCTCGGCCAGTTCCTGCTCGTAGGCGGCGACGGCTGCGTCAGCCTCGTCCTTCATCTTGCCGGCATGCTCCACGTCCTGGGCGATGCGCGTCTCGCGCACCTCCATGATGTTGCCGAGGCGCGGCACGATGACCTTCTTCAGGAATAGGTAGAACAGGCCGAAGGTGATCGCCAGCCAGAGGATCTGCGACGGGAAGGTGGAGGGATCGAAGGGCGGGAAAGCACCCTCTGCGTGACCACCCTCATGCGGCACTTCCGTGCCGGCGGCATGCCCGGCGTCGGCCGGCGCCTCAGCACCATGCCCGCCTTCGACTGAAGGCGCGGTTTCTTGCCCGTAGGCGTCCGTCACAAACATCTCACGTCCTCGAACCGGAGCCGGCCGCCTGCGCGGACCGGCTCACAACGGAAGAGCAGTATCAGCCGAACAGCGCGAGCTGCGCGATGAGCAGCGAGAAGATGCCCAGAGCTTCCGTAACGGCGAAGCCGAAGATCAGGCGGCCGAACTGGCCGTCGGCAGCCGACGGGTTGCGCAGCGCGCCAGCCAGGTAGTTTCCGAAGATCGAGCCCAGGCCGATACCGGCTCCGCCCATGCCCAGGCACGCAATGCCAGCGCCGATGTAACGTGCTGCTTCAGCTTCCATTTTTCTACTCCTTGGTGGATCTCTAAAGTTTCGGTTGAACCGGCACCATGCCGGCGTTTCTCTATGTTCCTCAGTGCCCCGGATGGATCGCGTCGTTGAGATTCATGCAGGTCAGGACCGCGAAGACATAGGCCTGCAGGAAGGCGACCAGGAATTCGAGGCCGGTCAGCGCGACCGCCATGCCAAGCGGCAGGACCGCGCCGGCGATGCCGGCGGCACCCATTGCCGAGAGCGACACGACGAAGCCCGAGAAGACCTTCAGCGTGATGTGGCCGGCGAGCATGTTGGCGAAGAGACGTACCGACAGGCTGATCGGGCGAGACAGGAAGGAGATCACCTCGATGGCGACGACAAGCGGCAGCAGGAGGCCAGGCACGCCGCTCGGCACGAAGAGGTTGAAGAAATGCAGGCCGTGCTTGCCGAGGCCGTAGAGCACGACGGTCAGGATGACGATCATCGCCAGCACGAAGGTGACGATGATGTGGCTGGTGACCGTGAAGAAGTATGGGAACATGCCGATCAGGTTGGCGACCAGCACGAACATGAAGAGCGAGAAGACCAGCGGGAAGAACCGCATGCCCTGCTTGCCGGCGGCGTCGCGCAGCATATTGGCGACGAACTCATAGGACATCTCCGCGACCGACTGAAGCCGGGAGGGGATGAGAGCGCGGGCAGACGTGGCGAAATAAAGGAACGCGCCGGCGACGACGACGGTCGCCACCATGAAGAGCGAGGAATTGGTGAAGGACAGGTCAAGCCCGCCGACATGGAAGTCGACGATCTTGTTGATGTGGAACTGGTGGATTGGATCGACCTTGTCCGGTGTAGCCACTTGCCATCCCCTGAGGCCAGCCGGCCTCCGTTAAATTCACATCCCCGGCAAAGCCAGGAAATTCAATCCTTGCGCCGCACGTCCGGACCCCTGTTCTGGCCCTGGCCGAATTCGGCGACCTTTCCGACAGAGCGCAGGACGTTGAGCACACCCGCGGCAAAGCCGAGCAGCAGGAAGACGACGAGGCCCCAGGGCGAACTGCCCGCCAGCCTGTCTATCATCCAGCCAAGACCTGCTCCGACCGCTATTCCCGCGATGAACTCGCTGGATAGCTTCATTGCCTGGCCGTAGCCGGTGGCGCCGCCGGCGCCTTCCTTCCTCTCCTGCCTGTCCGGCTGTCTCGTGGCAAGGGATGCTTCGAGATTTCGACGGCGGCGTTCAAGGTCGTCGTCGCGGTGGTCCCCACCCTGTCTGCCTGGCCCGGATTTTCCGGTTTCGCCTGGCCCGTTCGTACCGGCCATCGCAACCTCCTAGCCTCGGCAGCGGGCTACTTTTCCGTCCGCTCCAAGTCGCGGGCAACATAGTTAGGGGCCTGTGCCCCGTCAAGCCGGGCAGAGGCTAGGCATACAGACTAATTTCTGTAATAAAATCAGTTATTTATGGAAGTGCGACATAGTGCGCGGTCATTTCCACCGGGGATGGCCGGCGAATCCATGCGCCGAGCCGGCACGGGAGGACGCCGGCGAGGGATCAACTCCAGCCGCCGCCATAGGTGCGATAGAAGATGTGCAGGCCGATCTTCTTCATCTTCTCCATCGAACGCGCCCAGCCCGGCTTGACGTATTGGGCGTAGTAGTGGGTCGAGGAGGCGACCTCGGGCAGGAAGATCTTGCCGGCGGTCACCGCCATGGCGATGTCCTTGGCGACGTCGTAGCTCTTCCGGTTGGCGATGACGTCCTTCTTGCCGTCGCAGGCGAAGGAGAACTGGCAGCGGTTCCTGAGGTGCTGGTTCTGGTAGACGACGCCGCAGATGGTTGCCGGATACGTCGGATTGCGCACGCGGTTCAGCACCACCTGCGCCACTGCCGCCTGCCCGCGAAGGCTCTCGCCGCGCGCCTCGAAATAGATCGCGTTGGCCAGGCACTTCTGTTCCTTCGCCGAAAAGACCTCCGGCGGCAGCGGCTTGCTCATCCAGGCATGATCGCCGTCGACGATGGGAGGGATGAAGCGGCCGGTGTCGTTGGGATCCTTGAGCAGGCTGATGAAGGGCGAAGCACTCGCATAGTCCGGCTCGGCCGGCGCATAGGCGGTGGCGAGGATGTCGGCCTTGTCGTTGTTGATGAGGCCGGCGAGTATCGCCGGCACGCCGGGATCGAGCTTCCTGTCATGCTTCATATAGAAGGCTTTGGCGATCTCGACCTCCTTGCCGCGTATGTCTGGCATGGCGAAGGCCATCTTGACGTCTTCCGTCTTCGGGCCAATGAGCAGGCTGGTGCGCTTGAACATCGAGCCGGCGTCGAAGGCCTTCGGCGGCGCGACGGGAGCGATGTGGACGAGGCGGCCCTTCTTGCCGGCGCGGACGATGCGCTCCTCGTCGGGAATGGGATTGGCGAACTTGGCGCGCAGCGACACCTTGCCGATGCCGGGGGCGACGACGCCGGAGCCCGCCATCGAGGCGGTGGTGACGTCAGCATTGGCGAACGGCATCTCGGCGGCGTGCACAGAGCCCGCGGCCGACTTCTCGACAAAGGCGCTCCAACGCGTGCGTGCCCCTTCGACGCCCGACACCAGACTGGCCATGTCCTGGTAAGCGGCGACCGTCGGGAAGCCGATCCAGATGCCAAGGCCGATGATGGCAGGAGACAGAAAAGAACGCTTGTCTCGGCTGGTGACGGCGAGGAGCCGCATCACTAGTCGTCGATACACTGAACCCTCTCCAGGGACGCGACATACCCACTGGAGGGCACACTGCTGCATTAACCTTGATGGACGGTTAACGGTGGCGATGAGGCGGGAATGTGTCTGGAAGTGCGGCAGCGCGCCGCATCACCGGCGCTTGGCGGCCCGCGATGCGTAGGGATTCTCCGACGCGT
This sequence comes from Pseudomonadota bacterium, assembly GCA_023428515.1. The sequence continues at coordinate 6,068 of JAEYXI010000238.1, forward strand.
GGATCGACATGCGCACCGGCACGCCCGGAATGTCGAAAGTTTCACGCAATCCGTTAACCAAATAACGGACGTAGGACTGCGGCACCTCGTCGGGGCGCGTGCAGGAGAGCAC
>JAEYXI010000274.1 GCA_023428515.1 Pseudomonadota bacterium
GTGCTCGGCCAGCAGAACTCCAGCAGCTCGGTCTTGCTGACGACCTCGCCCGACCGGCGTGCAAGCAAGGTGAGGATGTCGAGCGCCCTGCCGCCTATCCGGACGGGAAGGCCTTCCCGCAAAAGAAGCTGCCGTTTTGGAAGGAGTCGAAACGGGCCGAAGACATAGGTCTTGTTATCAGGTTCCGGGGAATTCGATACCATTGCTGCAATGCTCCTGCGCGAGCTGCCGTCTGAATCTCCTGGAAAAGCGCAATCCCGACGCGCGCTGCGGAGATACACCGCCCATCGTCGGATCATTACCGGATAAACATGACCCAGCGTCATACGTGCCGCAAGTCCGGACCGGACAAATGGTCATGCCGATGATCCTGCAGCAAGCTGGACGACGAGTGGATAGCAAAGACAATTCATGGGCTTGGGAAAGCATGCGAACGAACAGACCGGCATGATATTTCACCAAATTTTACCTCATTTAACGCCCGTGACCGAGTGGTCAGAGTATGCTCCGCCAGCTATCTTTCGTCGGTTTATCTCGGTGAGGAGCATCGAAGTTGTCTTCAGGAAGAATGACGACGTCGCGCCGAGATGCCTTGAAGATTCTCATCGGAACGGCCGTCCTGTTGCCGGCCATCTGCGAAAACGCTTTTAGCCAACCCGCCTCGAAGTTCGTTTTCGCCAACAACACGCTCTACGACACGCTCGACCCCCACACGGTCTTCGACGCGTCGCGCGTGGCGGTACGCTTCAACCTCTATGACGGGCTCTACCGTTACGTCGACAACCCGCCCAAGCTGATCCCCTGGCTTGCCGAAAGCCACACCGTCTCAGGTGACGGACGGGTCTACACCTTCAAGCTCAATCCCGCGGCCACGTTTCACGACGGCACGCCGGTGACGTCCTTCGACGTCGTCTATTCGATCGAGCGTATCATCGCGCTCAAGAAAGGGCCGGCAAGCCTCTATCTCGACGCCATCAAGCCAGGCACGACCGAGGCTCCCGATCCGCACACGGTGGTTTTCAATCTGACGGGCCCGTCGGCAATATTCCTAGCGACGGTGCCTGAGATACTGGTCGTCAACAGCGCGCTGGTGAAGAGCCACGAGGTCGATGGCGACTGGGGTGAAGCCTGGCTGGCACGCAACGAGGCCGGCTCCGGATCCTACGTGCTCGATCGCTACGAGCCCGCCATCGGCTGGGCCGCACACCGCTTCGCCGAACATTTTGCCGGCTGGGGGGACGACCCCATCGAAGAATTGGAATTCCGCTCGGTGCTGGAGACCAACACGCGTGTTCTCGGACTGATGCGCGGCGATTTCCACGGCGCCGAGGGATCGATGCCGTTCGACCAGATCCGGCGCCTCCGCCAGTCGCCGGAGGTAGAGATCATCGAGCAGGAATCGATGCGCATTTTCGTGCTCGCGCTCAACCACAGCAAGCCGCCGCTGAACGACGTGCATCTGAGGCGAGCTATCGCCTATGCCTTCGACTATGACGGGTTCATCAACAACATCATGGGCGGATCGGTCGCGCGCAACCCGGGGCCGATCCCAAACACGATGTGGGGATCGCCGCCCGGCCTGAAGGGCTATAGCTACGATCTCGACAAGGCCCGGGCGGAGCTGAAGCAGATGACGGAGCCGCTCAGGCCTCTGACAATCAATGCGCTCGCCGGTTTCAACGACTCCGAGCAGGCGGCCCTCCTGATCCAGAACGCGTTGCGCGAGATCGGAGTCGAGGCGACGGTCGAGGTTTCGCCCTGGCCGGTGGTGGCGAACCGCCTTGCCGGCGCGGAGACGCGCGCCGACATCGTGCCGCTTTTCAGGAGCACCTTCTATGTCGATCCCAACAACTGGATCGGCGAAGGCTTCGGCTCGCGCTACCACGGCCAGCGCTCGCTCTCCTACTACAGCAATCCCGAGTTCGATAAGCTCCTCGACCGCGCGCTCGTGTCGGACAGCCAGGAGGAGCGGCAGTCGCTCTACGAGCGGATGACCGAGATCGTCGTCGACGACGCCGCGGGCGTTTTCATCTATAACACGCGCTGGTACGGCCCGTATTCAAGGCGCGTCTCGGGCATCCGGTTCTCGCCGGTGAACAGCGGCCAGGATTTCCGCTGGGCTTCCATGAAGCCTTGAGGATCGGGAGAGCCTGAGGCTGGAGGGGTTTCGATGAACTGGCTCTCTCTGGCAACGAACCGGTTGATCTGGCTTCCGCCGACCCTCTTCGGACTTCTCGCCTTCGTTTTCGTGCTGTCGCGCATAGTCCCTGTCGATCCGGCCGTGCTGGCCGCCGGCGAGAATGCATCGCCGGCCCAGATAGAGGAGGTTCGCCAGCGTTTTGGCTTCGGCGAGCCGCTGCCGCAGCAATTCATCCACTATATTCGAGACGTGGTAAGCGGCGATCTGGGCGTCAGCCTCTACACCCAACAGCCGATAGCCGACGACCTCTTGGCGCGGTTGCCGGCCACGCTCGAACTCACCATCGTCGCCGTGCTGTTCGCCGCGCTGATCGGCATTCCTCTCGGCGTGCTCGCCGGGCTGCACCGCAACTCCTGGCTCGACCATGCGCTGCGCTTGGCAACGGTCTGCTGCATGGCGCTCGCGTCGTTCTGGATCGCGATCCAGCTCCAGCTGCTGTTCTCGATGACGTTGGGCTGGCTGCCGCTGTCGGGGCGCATCGATGGGTTCGCGCCGCATACAATCACCGGGTTCATGGTCGTCGACGCGGCGCTCGAAGGCGACGGCGGGCTGCTCGTCTCGACCCTCCAGCACCTCCTTCTGCCGGCCCTCACCCTGGCCCTGCCGGCCGCGGCGACCGTGCAGCGCTTCACGCGCAACAGCGTGATCAACGTCATCGCGTCGCCCTCGGTCGTCTACCAAACGGCAATGGGGCTCCCGCGCCGCGTGATCGTCTGGAAATATGTGCTGCGCATGGCCCTGTCCGCGACGGTCACCCAGCTCGGTCTCATCTTTGGCATCCTGCTGACCGGAGCGCTGGTGGTCGAAACCGTGTTCGACTGGCCCGGGCTCGGCGGTTACGCCGTTCGGTCGATCCTCTATTCCGACTACAACGCCGTCATGGGCGTGACGCTTTGCGTCGGTGCCCTCTTTGCCGTCCTCAACCTCCTAGTCGACATTCTGCACGCGGCGATCGATCCGCGCGGTGCGGCATGAATCGTCTCGCCCAGCGCCTAGTCCGCGATCGTATGGCCCTGCTCGGCCTCATCCTGCTAGCGCTGCTAGCGCTCGCCGCGCTGTCGGCGCCGCTGCTCGCCACCCATCCCGGCGAGTTTCAACTCGATCAGCGGTTGATGCCTCCGTCGCCCGATGCGCTCTTCGGCACCGATCGCATGGGAAGCGACATCTTCACGAGCATCCTCCTCGGCGCGCGCGTCACGCTGCTGATCGCGAGCGTCACGGTCGCCATGGGCGTCCTGATCGGCGTGCCGATTGGCCTCGTCGCCGGCTACTATCGCAACTGGATCAGCGATGCGCTGATGCGGATCGCCGACATCGCGCTCGCCGTGCCGCAGATCGTGCTTGCGATCGCGATCACGCAGACCCTCGGTCCCTCGATCAAGAGCGTCGTGCTGGCGCTCTCGCTCACCTATTGGCCGTTCTGGACGAGGCTCGTCTATGCGGAGACGCGTTCGATCCGCAACGAGGTCTTCATCGAATCCGCAGTGGCGCTGGGCGCCTCGCCCTTAAGGGTCATGGTCCTGCACATCCTGCCGGCTATCGCCTCCTCGATCGTCGTGCGGACCTCGATCGGCGTCGGCGCGACGATCCTGGCCGCTGCGACGCTCGGCTTCCTGGGGCTCGGCTCACCGCCGCCTACGCCGGAATGGGGCCGCATGATCGCGGAGAGCCGCGAGTACCTGCCGGATGCATGGTGGTATCCGCTTGCGCCTGGAATGGCGATCTTCCTGACGGTTCTCGGCTTCTATTTGTTCGGCGACGGGCTGCGCGACGTCCTTGATCCCAGTACCAGGCGGTCCCCCTGAGACGATGACGCCTGTTCTCGACATAGGCGGGCTGTCGCTTAGCTTCCGCACGGACCATGGGCCGGCGCATGTGCTGGACCGCGTCGATCTCACGGTAAGGCCCGGCGAGATCGTCGGGCTGGTCGGTGAATCGGGTTGCGGCAAGACCACCCTCGCCCGTGCGATCCTTGGTGCGCTGCCGGAGCATCAGGCTCGTATCGACGGCGGTCATATACGGCTCGACGGAATCGACATGTTGCGGGGCGGAGATGCGGCGCATCACGCCCGCGGCCGCGCCGTCACACTCGTGCCGCAGGATCCCTATGCGAGCTTCAACCCGCTCTTTCGTGTCGGCACGCAGATCGCCGACCTGATGCGCTGGACATCGCCCGCTCAGGACGGCCGACGCTTCGGCAACTCACGGCGTGCCGACGAAGAGATCGCCCTTGCGACGCTCGCCGCCGTCCAGTTGCCGCAGCCGCGCAATATCCTAGCAAAATACCCTCACCAGCTCTCCGGCGGCCAGCGCCAGCGCGTGATGATCGCCATGGCGCTGGCGGTGGAGCCGGACATCCTGATCGCCGACGAGCCGACGACCGCGCT
>JAEYXI010000283.1 GCA_023428515.1 Pseudomonadota bacterium
CACCCCGGTGTCGACGTGGTTGGCCTCGGCCGGGCCGTTATGACCAACCTGCGCAACATGGGCTCGGGCCGCCGTCCGGTCGGCGCGTCGACGATCACGCAGCAGGTGGCGAAGAACTTCCTGCTCACCAAGGACCAGACCTACGAACGCAAGATCAAGGAAGCGATCCTGTCCTTCCGCATCGAGCAGGCCTATTCGAAGGACCGCATCCTCGAGCTCTACCTGAACGAGATCTATTTCGGCTTCGTCTATCCCGGCCAGGGCGCGTTCGGCATCGCCGGCGCCGCGCTGACCTATTTCGACAAGTCGGTGAATGAACTGACGGTGGGAGAGGCGGCTTACCTGGCGGCGTTGCCCAAGGCTCCCTCGAACTACCATCCTTACCGCCATGCGGAAGCCGCGCTCGAACGCCGCAACTGGGTCATCGACCAGATGGTCGAAAACGGCTACGTCTCGCGCGAGGAAGGCGACAAGGCGAAGGCCGAACCGCTCGGCGTCAAGCCGCGCCGCAGCGGCACCTACCTCTTCGCCGGCGAATACTTCACCGAGGAAGTTCGCCGCGAGATCATCTCGCGCTACGGCGAGAACGCCCTTTACGAGGGTGGCCTGTCGGTGCGCACCACGCTCGACCCGAAGATGCAGCGCATCGCCCGCAAGGCGATGCAGAACGGTCTCCTGAAATACGACACGCTGCGCGGTTATCGCGGGCCGGTGAAGACGATCGAGTTCGGCGCCGACTGGGGTGTGTCGCTGGGCGAGGTCAAGGCCTTCGACGACATCCCCGAATGGCGGCTGGCCGTCGTGCTGGAGAGCTCCAAGACCGGCCTGTCGATCGGGCTGCAGCCGAAACGCGAGGTCTCCGGCAAGCTGTCGGAAGAGCGCGAGACGGGCACGGTCTCCGCCGAAGACATGAGCTTCGCCATGCGCCACATCGTCGACGGCAAGCGCCTCAAGGCTAACTCGCCCGCGGATGTGCTGAAGGCCGGCGACGTCATCTATGTCGAGGAAAAGGGAGGCAGCGCCTATCAGCTTCGCCAGGTGCCGGCGGTTTCCGGCGGGCTGGTTGCAATGGACCCGCATACCGGCCGCGTTCTGGCGATGGTTGGGGGCTTCTCCTACGCGCAGTCCGAATTCAACCGCGCCACGCAGGCCATGCGCCAGCCGGGCTCCTCCTTCAAGCCGATAGTCTACGCGGCAGCACTCGACAACGGCTACACGCCGGCCTCCGTCATCATGGACGGGCCGATCACCATAACCTCCGGCAACACGGTCTGGTCGCCGAAGAACTACGACGGCAAGCCGGGTGGCCCCTCGACGCTGCGCACCGGCATCGAGCGCTCGCGCAACCTCATGACGGTGCGGCTCGCCCACGACATGGGCATGAAGATCGTCGCCGAATATGCCGAGCGCTTCGGCGTCTACGACCATCTCATGCCCTACCTGCCGATGGCGCTCGGCTCGGGCGAAACCACTGTGATGCGCATGGTGTCGGCCTATTCAGTGATGGCCAATGGCGGACTGCAGATCAAGCCTTCGCTGATCGACCGCATCCAGGACCGCTACGGCAAGACGGTCTACAAGCATGACGAGCGCGCCTGCGAAGGCTGCGTGTCCCAGGAATGGACGAACCAGGCCGAGCCGGAACTGATCGACAATGCCGACCAGGTGCTCGACCCGATGACCGCCTACCAGATCACCTCGATGATGGAGGGCGTGGTCCAGCGCGGCACGGCGACGACGCTGAAGGAGCTCAACCGTCCGTTGGCCGGCAAGACCGGCACCACCAACGACGAGAAGGACGCCTGGTTCATCGGCTTCACGCCGAACCTCGTCGTCGGTCTCTATCTCGGCTTCGACCAGCCACAGACGCTGGGCAAGGGCTCGACGGGCGGCGGTCTCGCTGCGCCAATCTTCAAGGAGTTCATGGCGGAGGCCCTGAAGGACACGCCGCCGGCGGAATTCCAGGTGCCCGAGGGCATGAACATCATCGCCATCAACCGCAAGACCGGTATGCGCGCCAACGAAGGCGATCCGAACACGATCATGGAGGCCTTCAAGCCAGGCACCGGACCGGCCGATACCTACTGGGTCATCGGCATGGATTCGGGCGGCCAGGTCGGCGAAGCGCTGTCGCCTTCCGCAAGCCGCGCAATTCAGAGCGGCGGCGGCGGGCTTTACTGAGGCGCAGGCTTACCGGATCACCTCATTCTCAAATCGGGCATTGGACGGCTGAACGGCCTTGCGCCTTCCTGCCAATGCTCCCACTTCTCAGGCAGCAGGGATGGGCGGACCTCAGGGTTCGCCCATTTCTTTTGCGCCAGACTTCTCCTGGTATCAGCGCTTTACAGGCCGGGAGCGCCTCCCTATGTTCCGCGCCGATTCAACAGTTCCATCCAACAGGAAGCCCATTCCAGCCATGCGCGCGGAAACCGAAAAGCTCGTCGACGAAATCAAGCAGGCCATAAGCCTGCTGAGGAGGCATCTTTGACTGGGATCAGGCGCTGAAGCGACTTGATTACCTGAACATGCGCGCCGAGGACTCCTCCCTCTGGAACGACGCGCAGGAAGCCCAAAAACTGATGCGGGAACGCCAGGACCTCGACGACGGCATCAAGGCCGTGCGGGGTATCACCCAGGCGCTCGAAGACAATATCGGCCTGATCGAACTCGGCGAGGAAGAGAACGACCAGTCGGTGATCGACGACGCCGAGGCGTCGATCCGTTCGCTGTCTGGCGAGGTGAGGGCGCGCCAAATCGAGACCATGCTCTCGGGCGAGGCCGCCGCCAACGCCACCTATCTCGAAATCCATGCCGGCGCCGGCGGCACGGAGAGCCAGGACTGGGCCTCGATGCTTTTGCGCATGTACACGCGCTGGGCCGAGCGCCGCCGCTTCAAGGTCGAAGTGCTGGAAGTGCACGACGGCGAAGAGGCGGGCATCAAGTCGGCGACCGTGCTGATCAAGGGCCACAATGCCTATGGCTGGCTGAAGACGGAATCGGGCGTTCATCGCCTGGTGCGCATCTCGCCCTATGACAGCAACGCGCGTCGGCACACGTCGTTCGCCAGCGTGTGGGTCTATCCCGTCATCGACGACTCGATCGAGATCGAAGTCAGCGAATCCGATGTGCGCATCGATACCTATCGTTCCTCGGGCTCGGGCGGACAGCACGTCAACACGACGGATTCCGCGGTCCGTATCACCCACCTTGCGACAGGCATTGCAGTCGCCTGCCAGGCCGAGCGCTCGCAGCACAAGAACCGCGCCAAGGCGTGGGAGATGCTACGTTCCCGCCTCTACGAGGAAGAGCTGAAGAAGCGGGAAGCGGCGGCCAATGCGACCGAGGCGTCGAAGTCCGACATCGGCTGGGGCGACCAGATCCGCTCCTATGTGCTGCAACCCTACCAACTGGTGAAGGATCTGCGCACAGGCGTCGAGAACACGAGCCCGTCCGACGTGCTCGACGGCGATCTCGACGAGTTCATGGAAGCGTCGTTGTCGCAGCGCATCGAAGGCGGGACAGGGCAGGCTGTCGCCGATCTGGACTAGGCGCTTAAGCTTTCGTTAACCACGCAGGCGCAGCATTTGAGCGCGGATGCCGGCGCTGGCCGCGACATTGTGCGTTGCGGCGCAAATATTGCGCTGGCGAAAGAATCGCTACACTTTTGGAACCGGTGCGGGCGAGAAGCATTATTGCCGGACGCAGCGTATCTGCGGCTGACGAGCCGGCGAATGGGAAGACACGGTCCTGGGACGGGCAAGCGAAAGCTTGGTGAACCCCGTTTTGACAAGAACAAGCCATGTCTGAACATTCAAACAGCCCGCTCCAGGGACTTCAATTACTTCAAAGACTTCTCATTTTGGCATTTGCGGCCGCCGTACTGGCGGCCGTCGTGCCCGGCATTGCCGCCGCGCATGACGCCAAGCCCACGGCAGCCCGTCCGCAGGGCTGGAGTTATCCATTCGCCTGCTGTTCCGGCTACGACTGCCGCGAAGTCTCGTCGAAGCAGATCAGCGAGCGGCCGGAAGGCTACGTCATCAAGGGAACGGGCGAGGTTGTCGCCTATTCGGATGGGCGGTTGAAGGATTCGCCCGACGGCGAATATCACTGGTGCTCGGTGGCGGGTCTGGACGACACGCGCACCATCTGCCTGTTCGTGCCGCCCCGCTCGTATTGAGCATCGACGCCTCCTGACGGCAGCTTGTCAGGGTCTTCGCTCTATGCTGCCATGGGGTGGGCGGCATAGTTCTGGGAGGATCCATGACGATCAGGGGAAGCTGCCACTGTGGAGGGACGGCGTTCGAGGTGAGCGCCGCGCCCGAGAACGTTACCCGATGCACCTGCTCTTTCTGCTCCAAGCGCGGTTCGCTGTGGGCGTACTACACGCCGTCGCAATTCACGCTCACGACGCCCCAGGCGAGCGTCTCCACCTACCGCTGGGGCTCCAAGACGGTGAAGCACCATTTCTGCGGCATCTGCGGCTGCGGTACCTTCACGGAGACGCCGGACTGGTCGACCGGCGAGCCTGATTTCGACAATCCCAAGGTCAGCGTGAATGCGCGCCTGTTCGACGATTTCGATCTCGACGCCGTCGAAGTCGTGGTCATCGACGGAAAGAATCTCTGGTAGGACGGCCATTTCCGGACGACAGGCGGGTCATTATGTGCGATTTGCCGTCGACGTCCCAACCGGGCGTTCCGGGCCTGTCGGGTTTTTGCCGCAATTCGCGGTACAAGCGACGGCAGAAGCGGTGCGGCGAAATGGTCGCGCCGGAGTTATGTGAGAGGGGAATCCGATGACCAAGAAACTGATCGCCGTCCTTGCGGCCGCGGCGTTCGTCACCGCCTGCTCGACCGATCCCTATACCGGCGAACAGAAGGTCTCCAACACCGCGGGCGGCGCAGCACTCGGCGCGGGTCTCGGCGCCCTGGCGGGCATGGCGGTCGGCGGTTCCAGGAACGCGCAGCGCAATGCCGTGCTGATCGGCGCGGGCATCGGTGCGCTCACCGGCGGTGCGATCGGCGCGACCATGGACCGGAACGAGGCGGATCTGCGCCGCCAACTCCAGGGCACCGGCGTGAGCGTCACGCGCGTTGGCGACCAGGTCGTTCTCAACATGCCTTCGGACATCACTTTCGACATTGACAGGGACGCCATCAAGCCGAGCTTCCGGCAGACGCTGAACTCGGTCGCCATCGTCCTCAACCGCTACCAGCAGACCGTCGTCGACATATTCGGCCACACCGACTCGACCGGCAGCGACGCCCACAACAACGACCTGTCGCAGCGCCGCGCGCTTGCGGTCGCCAACTACCTGAACCAGCAGGGCGTCGATTCCAGGCGCTTCGCGGTTACCGGCTTCGGCTCGAGCAGGCCGATCGCGACGAACAACACGGCAGAAGGCCGCGCCCTCAACCGCCGCGTCGAGATCCAGCTTTCGCCGCTGACCTGAGCAGGCGCGCAGGCTCGACAAAGAAAAGGCCCTGGAGACGGGGCCTTCTTCATATCCGGTGTCTATTGAAGATCAGACCTTCGCGGCGATCATCATGAAGGCCGGCATGTCGTCGCCGAAGCCGACCGTGCCGTCGTTGATGTCGTCGTCGTTACGGCGATGGCGCCTGTCGTCGCGGCGGGGACGGTCGGAGCGATCGTCGCGCGACGGCTTCGAAGGCTGGTCGCCGGCGGTGCGGGCGCTGCGGCTGGCGTTCTCCGACTTGATCGCGTCCTTGCGCGTGCGGCGCTGCTCGTTGGCGTCGGTTGCCTCCACGCTTTCGGCTGTCACCGGTTCGGCCGCCTTGGCGTCGGAACCGTCATGGCGGCCGCGCTTGCGATCGCCCTTGCGATCGCTCTCGTCCTTGCGGCCGGCGCGGCCGGTGCGGCCGATGCGGTGCACGTAGTCGTCGGCGTGGTGCGAGAC
>JAEYXI010000483.1 GCA_023428515.1 Pseudomonadota bacterium
CCTTCCCTGACTATGGCCGCGTCATTCCGCAGGGCAACGATAAGGAGATGACCGTCTCCAACGCCGAGTTCATCGGCGCCGTCGATCGCGTCTCGACCATAGCGTCCGAACGCGGCCGCGCCGTGAAGCTGAACATCAAGCCCGACAAGCTCATCCTGTCGGTGAACAATCCCGAGGGCGGAAGCGCCACCGAGGAGATCGGCGTCGATTACACTGCCCAGCCCCTCGAGATCGGCTTCAACGCCAAATACCTGCTTGATATCGCAGGCCAGCTCGAAGGCGAACGCGCGACGTTCAAGCTCGCCGATCCGGGCTCGCCGACCATGGTCAACGATCCGGGCGACGAGACCGCGCTCTACGTGCTGATGCCGATGCGCGTCTAGGATTGGAAGCGCCGACGACATTCCACGGTCGCTTGATCCCGGCGGTTGCCGCGACATTCGTCATGCCGGCCAGGGCGGCTTCCTGAGCATGGCGCCATCGCCGACCGCCGGCACGGACCGCTTCGTGATCATCTCGGGTTGCTCGGGCGGCGGTAAGTCCAGCCTGCTCCGAGTGCTTAGGTTGCGCGGCTACGCCGTGGTCGAGGAACCGGGCCGCCGCATAGTTGCCAGCGAGCTGGAGAGTGGCGGCCTGGCGCTGCCTTGGGTGGACGGGGTGGCATTCGCTCGGCGAGCCTTGGAGCTGTCTCTTGCGGACCGGGCATCAGCCGAACGCTTGCCTGGCTTGGTGTTCTTCGATCGGAGCTTGATCGACGCTGCTGCCGCGCTACGGCATTTCACCGCTAAGCCCGCTATCGACGGTCGCTGCCGGACGGTTCTCTATAACCGGCAGGTGTTCGTGACGCCGCCGTGGCCGGAGATCTATGTCATGGATCAAGAAAGGCGACACGAGATCACCGAGGCCATGGCCGAGTATGATCGGTTGATCGAAGTGTATCCATCTCTTGGATACGAGATCTGCGTTCTGCCGAAAATCGACGTCGGCGCGAGAGCTGATTTTATTCTCACTGCCCTGCATGCAAATCCAGAATCTGAAGCATGACGAATGAGGCGAACGATCTGGGTCCAACGGGCCAAGTATCGCTGTGGGTCGAGCGGCTCACGCTCACGAATTTTCGCAACTACGCGCACGCGGCGGTCGAGGTCGGCCCTGAGCCGCAGGTGCTGATTGGCGCCAACGGCGCCGGCAAGACGAACCTTCTCGAAGCCGTATCGCTGCTCGCCCCCGGCCAGGGCATGCGCCGCGCCTCCTATCCCGATCTTGCGCGCGGGACAGGCGACGGCGGCTGGGCCGTCGCCGCGCGTACACATACGCATGTCGGCCCGGTCGATATCGGCACCGGGCTTCTCGCCGAGAACGCCGATAATGAGCGCGCGGGACGCCTCGTGCGCGTCAACGGCGAGACGGCCGGCGCTGGTTCACTGGCTGATTACATGGAGGTTGTCTGGGTCACGCCGGCGATGGACGGCCTCTTCACCGGCCCAGGCTCCGAGCGTCGGCGCTTCCTCGACCGGCTCATCCTGTGTTTCGACCCCCACTATCGCACCGGCGCCTCGCGCTTCGAACGCGCCATGCAGCAGCGAAACCGCCTGCTGGCCGACGGCGTGCGCGATGCCTCGCGTTTCGAGGGGCTGGAATTGCTGATGGCCGAAACGGGCGTCGCCATTGCCGCCCAGCGTGCCGAGGCGGTGGCAGCGCTGGCCGCGATCATGGCCGAGCGCACCGCGCGCGATCCAGGCTCGCCGTTCCCGGCTGCGGGCTTGGCCCTGGAAGGTGCCATCGAAGCCGACCTTGAGCGCCTGCCTGCCATTGAGGTCGAGGATATTTACCTGCAGCGTCTCCGCCAGGGCCGTGAGCGCGACCGCGCCGCCGGCCGCACGCTGGATGGCCCCCACCGCTCCGACCTGCTCGTCGCCCATGCCCCGAAGGCGATGCCCGCCCGCCTTTGCTCCACCGGTGAGCAGAAGGCGCTGCTGATCGGCCTAGTGTTGGCCCATGCTGAGCTTGTCGCACGCCGCCGCGATGCCGCGCCGATCCTACTCCTCGACGAGGTGACGGCGCATCTCGACGCCGACCGCCGCGCCGCTCTGTTCGCGGAAATCCTCCGGCTAGGCGCCCAGGCCTGGATGACCGGGACCGATGAAACGGCGTTTTCAGCCCTTGCCGGCAAGGCCCGATTCTGGCGGGTCGAAGACGGGCTATTGCGCAACTATGGCGGAGCGCCCGAACAAGGTGCCGCACGGCCTTCTAACTAGCGGAAAATATTACTATTTATGTTGGGGCTGACTTGCCCCGGAACGTGCTTTTCGCAGGCTTTCGTGCTATAAAATGCGCCGAGCCTGACAGACCCCTAGGACAATTCGATAAATGAGCGCTTCGCCCGCGAAAAAAACCACGGCTGCCGAGGAATACGGCGCCGAGTCGATCAAGATGCTGAAGGGGCTGGACGCCGTCCGCAAGCGCCCCGGCATGTACATCGGCGACACCGACGACGGGTCGGGCCTCCACCATATGATCTATGAGGTCGTCGACAACGCGGTCGACGAGATCCTCGCCGGTCATGCCGGAGCGTGCACGGTCACGCTGAACCCCGATGGCTCGTGCAC
>JAEYXI010000566.1 GCA_023428515.1 Pseudomonadota bacterium
TCTTCCCGACGCGTTCCCACACCGTGGCTGCACAGGGTGGCATCGCCGCCTCGCTGACCAACATGACGCCGGATTGCTGGCAGTGGCACCTCTACGACACCGTCAAGGGCTCCGACTGGCTCGGCGATGTCGACGCCATGCAGTACATGGTCATGGAAGCCCCGAAGGCGGTCTACGAACTCGAGCATTACGGGGTGCCGTTCTCGCGCAACGAGGAAGGCAAGATCTACCAGCGGCCGTTCGGCGGCCACATGCAGAACTTCGGCGCGGGCCCGCCGGTACAGCGCACCTGCGCTGCCGCGGACCGCACGGGGCACGCGATCCTGCACACGCTTTACGGGCAGTCGCTGAAGCACAACGCCGAATTCTTCATCGAGTATTTCGCGCTCGACCTGATCATGTCGGATGACGGCAGCCGCTGCACCGGCGTCGTGGCCTGGAACCTCGATGACGGTACGATCCACCGCTTCTCCGCGAAGATGGTGGTGCTTGCGACCGGCGGCTACGGTCGCGCCTACTTCTCGGCCACCTCCGCCCATACCTGCACCGGCGACGGCGGCGGCATGGTGGCTCGCGCCGGACTGCCGCTGCAGGACATGGAGTTCGTTCAGTTCCACCCGACCGGCATCTACGGCTCGGGCTGCCTGATCACCGAGGGTGCCCGTGGCGAAGGCGGCTATCTCGTCAACTCCGAGGGCGAGCGTTTCATGGAGCGCTATGCGCCGTCGGCCAAGGACCTTGCTTCGCGCGACGTCGTTTCCCGCTGCATGACGCTCGAAATCCGCGAAGGCCGCGGGGTGGGCAAGAACAAGGACCACATCTTCCTGCACCTCGACCACCTCGATCCGGCTGTCCTGCACGAGCGCCTGCCGGGCATTTCAGAGAGCGCAAAGATCTTTGCCGGCGTCGACGTAACGCGCGAGCCGATCCCGGTTCTGCCGACCGTCCACTACAACATGGGTGGGATTCCAACCAACTACTGGGGCGAGGTGCTCAACGCCGACTCGAGCAATCCGGAACGGATCATCCCCGGTCTGATGGCCGTGGGGGAGGCGGGCTGCGCTTCGGTTCACGGTGCGAACCGTCTCGGCTCCAACTCGCTGATCGACCTCGTGGTCTTTGGCCGCGCCGCCGCCATCCGCGCCGGCCAGGTGATCAACCGTGACGAGCCGATCCCGGCGTTGAACAGGGCGGCCTGCGACAAGATCATGGATCGCTTCGATGGCCTGCGTTACGCCAACGGCGCCACGCCGACGGCGGTGCTGCGCGACAAGATGCAGCGGACGATGCAGGAAGACGCTGCGGTTTTCCGGACTCAGGAATCGCTGGAATCCGGCTGCCGCCGCATTTCCGCGATCTGGGGAGAAATGAAGGACGTCAAGGTTACCGACCGGTCGATGATCTGGAACTCGGATCTCGTCGAGACGCTGGAACTGCACAACCTGATGGCGAACGCCATAACCACCGTTTATGGCGCTGAGGCCCGCAAGGAAAGCCGCGGCTCTCACGCTCGGGAAGACTACACGTCCGGTCCATTTGCCGGCCGTGACGACGAGAACTGGCGCAAGCATACGCTTGCCTGGGTGAGCGAAGCGGGTGACGTGAAGCTCGACTACCGCCCTGTCCATACCGGGCTGATCGCCGACGGCATCGATCCGGACAAGATCGAGCCGAAGGCTCGCGTCTACTGATCTCAGAGGACCTGCAACATGGTTGAACTCGCTCTCCCCAAGAACTCACAGATGACCGAGGGGAAGGTCTGGCCAAAGCCGGAAGGTGCCAAAAATCTCCGGGAATACAGGATCTATCGCTGGAACCCCGACGACGGGAAGAATCCGAGCATCGATACGTTCTATGTCGACGTAGACGATTGCGGGCCGATGGTTCTCGACGGTCTGCTCTATATCAAGAACAAGATCGACCCGACGCTGACGCTGCGCCGCTCTTGCCGCGAAGGCATCTGCGGTTCCTGCGCGATGAACATCGATGGCGCCAATACGCTTGCCTGCACCAAGGGCATGGACGATATCAAGGGTACGGTGAAGATCTACCCGCTGCCGCATATGCCGGTCGTCAAGGATCTGGTGCCGGACCTCACCAACTTCTATGCCCAGCACCGCTCGATCGAGCCATGGCTGAAAACGGTGTCCCCACCTCCGGCAAAGGAATGGAAGCAGAGCCACGACGAACGCCTCAAGCTCGATGGCCTCTACGAGTGCATTCTGAGTGCGTGCTGCTCGACCTCCTGTCCGAGCTACTGGTGGAACGGCGACCGCTATCTCGGCCCGGCCGTCCTCTTGCAGGCCTACCGCTGGCTGATCGATAGCCGCGACGAAGCCAAGGGCGAACGCCTCGACAATCTCGAAGATCCCTTCCGCCTGTATCGCTGCCACACGATCATGAACTGTGCGCAAACCTGTCCCAAAGGGCTCAATCCGGCCAAGGCGATCGCTGAAATCAAGAAGATGATGATCGAGCGCCGCGTGTAGGGTTCAGATACCTTCGGCGTCCACAAGTCGTTGTGCACCCCCAGATAGCGGGGGCCCG
>JAEYXI010000654.1 GCA_023428515.1 Pseudomonadota bacterium
AGCTCTGCCGGCGTCGGCTCGTCGAATGCGAAGGAGCCGGTCTTCACGTCGCCGTCCGGACGGTAGGTCGCGACGATCGTGCCGCTCGGATAGGGCTGCGACTTGACCAGCTTCAGTCCGGAAGGCGCGGTGCCATCGCCGAAGAGCCGCTTGCCCTTGCCGAGCAGCACCGGGAAGACGAGCACGTTGAACTCGTCGATCAGACCATGCTTCAGCAGCGTCTGGATGAGGTCGCTCGATCCCTGGATGAGCAGGTCGGGACCGTCGCCGGCCTTGAGCTTCTTTAGCGATGCGACGGTGTCGTCGCCGAGCCACTGGCTGTTGTTCCAGTCGAATTTGCGCCGCGACCGGCTCGCCACATATTTGGTGATCCTGTTGAAGGTCTTCGCTATCGGCGCGTCCGGGCCGTCCTCGGCATAGGGCCAATGGGCGGCGAAGATGTCATAGGTCTTGCGTCCGAGCAGAAGGTCGAACGGCCTATCGAACATCTCGCCGATCGCCCCGCCCAGCGCCTCGTCGAAATAGCCGGCGGTCCAGCCGCCGAATTTGAAGCCGCCGGTCGGGTCTTCCTCGGGGCCGCCGGGCGCCTGCATGACGCCGTCGAGGCTGACGAAGGTGGCTGCGATGATCTTTCTCATGCCTCTTTCTCCTGTCGCGGCCGGTGTCTGAACTGGTGTTTGAACTGGCCTTACCCTGACGACGAGCGGCGCAATGCGGATTCGACAGGGTCGCCAGAAATTTCCGAATATCCGCCGCTGCCGGAACCAGACGGTTCACGCAGCCGTTGAGGCGGGCGGCGAATACGCGGGGAGCAGGTAGGGCTGCAGGCCTTTGCTGTCATGAAAAACCTTGTGACTTGGCGGGGCGGTTCGGTTAGTTTTGGGCTGTGCGGCCGCCATGACGGCCGGATGATGCATTGAGGGAACTGCGCATGCTGTGGAAGGGCCGTCGCCAGAGCGACAACATTCAGGACCAGCGCGGCCAGGGCGGCGGCTTTGGCCGCGGTATGCCCGGCGGGCTCGGGCGCAATCCCATCCGTATCCCGATGGGCGGACGCGCCGGCGGCGGCGGGCTGTCCACGATCATCATCCTGGTCGTGCTTTTCTTCGCGCTGCGGGCCTGCGGCATCGATCCGCTTCAGATACTCGCGGGTGGCGATGGCGGCCAGGTCGGCGTGCCCGGCGGTGGCGGGCAGGTGACTGAAAGCCAGACTCCGGCGTCCGACGAGATGACGCAGTTCGTGCGCGTGGTGCTCGCCGAGACGGAAGACGTCTGGAACGGCATTTTCCAGGCCGAGGGCCTGAAATACGAGGAGCCACAGCTTGTCCTGTTCAACGGGCAGGTGAAGTCGGCCTGCGGCTTTGCTTCATCCGCGTCCGGTCCGTTCTACTGCCCCGGCGACAGGAAGGTCTATCTCGACACCTCCTTCTTCGACCAGCTCGACCGTCAGTTCGGCGCGTCCGGCGATTTCGCGCAGGCCTATGTGATCGCGCACGAGGTCGGCCACCACATCCAGAACCTCACCGGCATCCTGCCGAAGTTCAACCAGATGCGGCAGTCGATGGGCGAGGCCGAGGCGAACGCGATGTCGATGCGGGTCGAATTGCAGGCCGACTGCTTCGCCGGCGTGTGGGGCCACTATACCGCGCAGAAGGGCCTCCTGGAGCAGGGCGACGTCGAAGAGGCGCTGAACGCGGCTCAGCAGATCGGCGACGACACGCTGCAGAAGCGCATGCAGGGCTACGTCGTGCCGGAAAGCTTCAACCACGGCACCTCGGAGCAGCGCCAGAAATGGTTCGCGGCGGGGCTGCAGTCGGGCAAGCTGTCGTCTTGCGACACGTTCAACAACCCGATCTGAGGCTGCGGCAGCTACGGCCAGGGCTGCGACCGGACAGGGCGGTCGCGACCGCCTGAACCAGTTCGAATGTCATGCGTGGCCGGCGTGTAAGCCGCCGGTCCGTCAGAGCCGCGAGGAAATGGCCTTGCGAGGCGCCGAAGCGGCCGGGTTGGCCGCCGGAGATGCCGGCTTCGCTGCCGCGGACGCCGGTTTCGCGGCCTGCTGCTTCTGCGGCTTCGCCCCGGCGGTCGTCGACAGGAAGTTCTTGTAGACCCAGCCCGTGCGGCCGTTATAGGCGATCTGGCACCAGCCGTCGCAGGAGAGCACGTTCACGGCCGAGCCGGCCGGCACCACTGTCAGCACGCCGGCCCCCTTCTTCGGGCTCGAGCGCATATTGACCGCGGTGGTGACCTTGGCCGTGCCGGCGGCGACACCGCCGAGATTCTTGCCCTGCTTGGTGACGGTCTGGACCGTGCTGTCGGCGTTCTCGTCGTCAGACGGCTGGCCGGCCAGTCCGCCGGTATCCACGCCGGGTAACGACGCGACTTCCTGCTCGGCGGGCTGCGCCTGCTCGGCCTGCTGGCGCTTCGGCTTCTTCACCGGCTGTGCTTCGAGCGCGGGCTCGGCCGTATCGGGATCGATCGCCGCGGTCTGCGTTCCGTCCTCCTCCGCATATGCCGATATCGGCATGTCGTCCGAAGCGTCCTCGGCCGCCGGAGCCGCAGCAGCCTTGACGATCGGGTTAGCGGTGGGATCGTCGGCCGGCAGCTCGATCGCATGTTCGGGACCAACCGCGACCTTGGCGAGCGCCGCCGGATCTGGCGCTGCGACCGCGATCTCCGCCTTGGGCGGCTGCACCGGCTGGTTGGCCGGCGCGGCGACTGCGGGTGCGATGGCCGCGACCTTCGTTTCGGCCGAGGTTTCCACGGCCTTTGCCATCACGGGCTTCACCGTGGCGGGTGCTTCCGCCGTGCGGGCGAGGGCGCGATCAGCCAGGTAATCGACGAAAAGGGCGCTGGCGGCACCGACGCCGACCACGATTGCCGCGGCGGCCGAAAGGCTCGCGAACCGTCGTGCCTTGCCGGTCTCAGACCGGTCGGCCAGGGCCTGAATCTTGGTTTTCGGCGCGTGCCGGGCGCCGATCCTCAGGGGACTCTTCACAACTCATCTCCACGCAAGCCCCCACCCGCGCGTTTATTCATTGTTTAGAATTATGGCAGAGCTTGGTCAATAATCCCCTAAATTATAGGCATTTAGCGCGGTTTCGGCCGAAACCGGCTAACGGTCCACCGGCGAACGCCTCAGCGTTCCGCCAGGGCAGGCTCGCCGCGGCGCTCGCGGATGAGGTTGGCGAAGCGCTTGAAGAGGTAGTGGGAATCCTGCGGTCCGGGCGATGCCTCGGGGTGGTGCTGCACCGAAAACACCGGTCGGCCGGTGAGCGCGATGCCGCAATTCGAGCCGTCGAACAGCGAGACATGCGTCTCCTCGACGCCTTCAGGCAGCGATTCCGCATCGACCGCGAAACCGTGGTTCATCGAGACGATCTCGACCTTGCCTGTCGTGTGGTCCTTGACCGGATGGTTCGCGCCGTGATGGCCCTGGTGCATCTTCCTGGTCTTGGC
>JAEYXI010000684.1 GCA_023428515.1 Pseudomonadota bacterium
CTCGCCATTGCCGATCGCCGAAGCCTTGGCCTTGAGATCGGCCGGCAGCTTCTCCAGCACGGCGGGGTTCACCAGAAGCTTGGTGTCGGCACCGACGAGTGCTGCCAGCGTCTCGGGATCGAAATGATCCTGATGCTCGTGGGTGATCAGAATAAGGCCCGCCGCCGGCTGGCCCTCGTAGAGCGCCTTGCCGCCAACCGGGTCGTTGTAGATCACAAGTCCCGGTACGCTCATCACGAAGCTCGCATGGCTGACCGGGCTGATCAGGATCTCGCCGCTTTCGGTCTTGTAGCTATCGCCCTTGCCCTGGGCGCGCGCGGTGAAGGGCATGACGGTGGTGGCGCCGAGGCCGGCAAGCCCCACGAGCCCAAGCTGCAGCGTATCGCGTCGCGTGAAAATCATGGCAACCTCCCTCGGATGAATGCTCGCGGTCCGGCGAAATGATGCCGCCGCGATGCGGATTAGACTAGGCGAAAGCGCATGCCCGGCAAGCGCCTCGCGTGAACGTGAGCATAGCGTGAACGCTGGAAGTGCTGCTTCTCTTCCCGCTTCGGGGCGGCGCCCTACGCTCTCCCGTAGCGCTGCCGCAGATGCTCCGTGAAATGCCTTGCAGAGAGCTTCTCGCCGGTCGCTCGTTCGAGCAGCTCCGGCGTCGACCAGCGCGAGCCCTGCGACCAGATCTTTTCGCGCCGCCATTCGTTGACCGCTTCGAACCTGCCCTTCGACAGGCCGTCGTCGACGGAAGGATGCTCCTGCTTCAGCGCCGCCCATTGCTGCGCGGCCATCATGGCGCCAAGCGTGTAGGAGGGGAAATAGCCGAAGGCGCCGCCCGGCCAGTGCACGTCCTGCATCGGTCCGTCGGCAAAATTGCCCTCGGTCGAAAGGCCAAGATATTCCTGCATCTTGGCCTTCCAGGCCTCGGGAATGTCTGCCGCTTCGAGCCGGCCCGAGACCAGATCCTGCTCCAGCTCGTAGCGCAGGATGACGTGCTGCGGGTAGGTCACCTCGTCGGCGTCGACGCGGATCAGGCCGCGCCCGACATGGTGCACATGGGGCATGATGTCGGCCATCGACCAGTCTTCGCCGAGATGTTTTTCGACGACGGGCAGCGCCCAGACCCAGAAGGCCGGGTTGCGGCCGAGCTGCTTCTCGACGAACAGGCTCTGGCTTTCGTGAACCGCCATGCCGCGCGCCCGGCCAAGCGGCCAGTGCGCCCATTCGACGGGCAGGTTCTGCTCGTAGAGTGCATGGCCGGTTTCGTGCAGCACGCCCATCAGCGAGGACAGGAACTCGTCGGTGCGGTAGCGCGTGGTTATGCGCACGTCGGTGGGCACGCCGCCGCAGAAAGGATGGTGCGACACCGACAGGCTACCATGGGTGAGGTCGAAGCCGACCGCCGTCATCATGGCGAGGCCGAGCTCGCGCTGGCGGTCGATCGGATAATTGCCCGACAGCGGCTTCAGCGGCGATTTCGCCAGCAGCTCCTCCTGAACGGCCAGGGCTTCCGGGACAAAATCCCTGAGGAAGCGCTTCAGCTCGGTGAAGACAGGCGTGATGTCGGCGACGCGATTGCCGGGATCGTACTGCTCCATCAGCGCGTCGTAGGGGTCGAGGCCGAGCTTGTCGGCCCGCATGGCGGCTTCTTCGCGGACGAGCGAAACCACATTCTCCAGCGAAGGCAGAAAACCTGCCCAGTCGTTCTTGCCCCTGAGATCGCGCCAGAGCTGTTCCGAGCGCATGCGCGCCGTCGTCTGGCGCTCGACGAATTCGGCGGGCAGGCAGGTGAGATTTTCGTAGTGGCGGCGGAATTCGCGCACCGCCGCCTGCTGGTCAGCGTTGAGTGGCTCGGCCTCGGCCGCCGCGATCCAGTCGGCGATCTCCGGCGCGGTTGCCTGCCGGTGCAGCATGCCGGCAAGGGACGCCATCGCCTCGGCGCGTTTCTCGCCACCGCCGACCGCCATGTGGGTCGCCTCGTCGGCGCCGAGGATGGAAAGCGCATGCTCCAGCGCTTCGAGCCTGTGACCGAGTTCGTCGAGCTTGGCAAAGGACATGGCGATTCCGTTGTTTGAGTCGCTGCGAAAAGACAGCAAGGGCGAGGCGACGGCAAGTGCTGGATGCTTGCATTGCGGCGCGTTTCATCATTGCCACGCCTCGTTTCCGATCTGGCCATTGTGGGAAGCGGCGCATGGCTGCGACGTCCTCTAATTTTATTATTCGACGCGCAGCCATGCGCCGCCGGCGTTTTTCCCTTGCCGTACCCGGCCCATCCCCTTCCGATATCCTGGAGGAGCGGGCGCACGAGCCAGCTACAGGACCGGAGCCGCCCGCGTGACCAACGCGAGACGCGATCCGGGCGCCACACTTGCCTGGATGCCGGTCGTGCACACCCGTTCCCACAAGCAAGCTGCGGGGCGGAGTATGAGGCAGGTCGGAGAGGAGTGAACAAAAACTGCGGCCGAAAATGCGTCGAAATCCCATATCCCATTGATTCGGATGGCGTAATTCTTTCGGGCGAGCTAAAATGGGGTCGGATTCATCCACTGCGAATGCGCCGGAGGGCAAGATGCTGGGTAACATCCTGATCGCGCTCGTGGCGGCGCTGCATGTCTATTTCATGTATCTGGAAATGGTCGCCTGGGACCGGCCGCTCGGCAGGAAAGTGTTCCGCACGACGCCGGAATTCTCCGCCGCATCGAAAGCTCTCGCCGCGAACCAGGGCTTATACAACGGCTTCCTCGTCGCCGGCCTGGTCTGGGGACTATGGCTCGGTGAGGCAGGATTCGCCGTGAAGACGTTCTTCCTCGCCTGCGTCGTCGTCGCCGGGCTGTTCGGAGCGGCGACTGTCAGCCGGCGCATCCTCTACGTGCAGGCGCTACCGGCGGCGGTGGCGCTGATTGCCTTTTGGGCCGGCTGGTGAGGCTTGGCGGCCGGTAGGCCCGACGCGGCGGTCGACGGCGCATAGATCGAACAGGTCGGCGACATCGAGCGGTGGCCATTCGTCAAACAACTTTCCGATTTTGCGCATACTTGTCGGAAAGCTCAGATTCCAATCGTCTTCATCACTCATGGCGACAAGCCGTCCGGCTTTAAAGCGCAGAGGAGATACGACATGTCTTCCACATGGCTTCCAATCCTACGCATAACCGCAGTTGGCTTGGCACTGACCGTCGTCGGCCCCAGCCTGGCAGACGACGTTCAACTGACGCCAGCCCAGATGCGAGAGGACCTCGCCTTCCTGAAGGAAGAATGGGCTCCGCAGGACAGGAGTTTCAGCGACAGCCAGAGAACCGAGTTCAACCGGTCCGTCGAAGAGACCGCCGCCGGCGCCGAATACCTGACGCCGGAAGCGTTCGCGCTGGAAGTGATGAGAGCCGTGGCCATCGCGCGCAACGGACATACCAACGCCAATGTCGGAACGTTGCTTGGTCCCGATCTTCCCGTACGTGTGTGGTCGTTTTCCGATGGGCTCTATATCGTCAAGACCCATCCCGACTTCGAGCGGCTGCTTGGCGCGCGCGTCGACGGGATCGGTTCCCTTGCTACGCAGGAAGCGCTGGACCGGGTGCGCGCCTACCTTCCCGGCACGGATCAACGAATCCGTTTTCTCTCGCCCGGCTATCTGGTTACGCCCGCCATTCTCGAGCAGATCGGCGCCATTGACGACACGGATCGCGTTCCGCTGACCGTGCAACTCGCCGACGGCCGGACGGAGACGGTCGAGCTTGCGCCCGTAAAAGACGAAGACCCGGGCGACGAGCGCAAGGCAAGCCTCAACAGGGGCTATTCCGTGCTCATTCCCGACGACGCAGGCTTGCCGGGGCGCTGGCGCCATCTGCTCGACGGCCAGCAGGAGCTGCCGCCGATATACGGCAAACGCAGCGACGTGCAGGCGCGCTTCCTCGACGATTCCAAGAAGGTGCTCTACATCCGCAACGACACGGCAAGGAGCATCGACGAGACGCCTCTGCAGGACAAGCTCGCCGGCGTCGTCTTCGAAAACATCCTGCCGGCGCAGCCGAAGCACATCATTGTCGACCTCCGTCTCAACAATGGCGGCGACTTCTTCAACACGATCCTGTTTTCCAGGGCGATACCGCGGCTTGTGCCGCGCGACGGGCATGTCTTCGTGTTGGTGGGCAGGGCAACCTTCTCCGCCGGCATAACCACCGCAGCCATGCTCAAGGGAGAGGGAGGCGACAAGGTCACCCTCATCGGCGAGACGATGGGGGATGGGGGCCAGTTCTGGTCTGAGGGCAAATATGTCGAGTTGCCGAACTCCAAGATCGCGGTTCGCTACAGCCCGCAATTCCATGACTACGAGACCGGGTGCTTCGACATCGACGACTGCTATTGGGCAACCGTGGCGTTTGGACCGCGCGGCATTTCGATTGCGCCGGAAACCACTGTCGACCTCAGCTTCAAGGACTATGCGGAGGGGCGGGACCCCGTCCTTGAGATGGCGCTGGAGCTGGCCGGCAGGCAGTGATCGTTTGATCCGAAGCGCGGGCTGGTGATCAGCGTTCGGTGAGCTTGAGTTCGATGCGGCGATTGCTGGCGCGCGCCGTGTCCGTGTCGGCGGTGTCGAGCGGCTGGTATTCGCCAAAACCGGCGGCGACGAGACGGTTGGCCGGCACACCGTTCTCGATCAGGAACTTCACGACCGAGGTCGCGCGGGCCGAGGACAGCTCCCAGTTGTCGCGGTAGCGGCGGTTGCCGGTGACCGGAACCGTGTCGGTGTGGCCGTCGACGCGCAGCACCCAGTTGATCTCTGGCGGAATCTCGCGCTGCAGCTCGATGATGGCGTCGGCGAGTTTTTTCATCTCGACGCGGCCTGCCTCGTTGATGACGTCGGAACCGGACGGGAAGAGCACTTCCGACTGGAAGACGAAGCGGACGCCGACAATGCGGATGTTCTCGCGGTCGGACAGGATTTCGCGGAGACGGCCGAAGAAATCGGAACGGTAG
>JAEYXI010000697.1 GCA_023428515.1 Pseudomonadota bacterium
AGGAGAAGGCGAGATGGCTCGCGCGATACGCCGCCTTCGCCGTGGCGTCCGGCGTGCCGGCCGCGCACGCCGAAAGCGCGATCGCGGCCATCGGCGAACGATTGCCGGCGCTGTCCCCCGAGCAGGACGAAGCGCTGCTGAGGGACGCCGGATTTGCCGACGTTTCCCTGTTCTACGCCGGCTTCACCTTCAGGGGCTGGGTCGCCTGCCGGGCGTGACCGCCTGCTGCTCGGGGGGAGACGGCGTTGACATTGCTGCCGCCTTCCACTACTGAACCGCCAATCCCGCGCCGCAAGGCGTCGGGATTTTTTCGACGTGTCCCGTGGACGTCTTCGCAAAGCGTGCGTGAGATGTCCTGTCAGGCTTCGTAAACGGAAGCCAGAGGAGGGCGCGTTTCCTTCACCCGAAGCATGAGCTTTCGGGGACAACGTGTTGAAAGGGAATGCGATGAGCAAGCGCGAATCCGCAAAGTACAAACTCGATCGCCGCATGGGCGAGAATATCTGGGGCCGTCCGAAGTCCCCGGTGAACCGCCGTGAGTACGGCCCCGGCCAGCACGGCCAGCGCCGCAAGGGCAAGCTGTCCGATTTCGGCCTGCAGCTGCGCGCCAAGCAGAAGCTGAAGGGTCACTATGGTGACGTTTCGGAAAAGCAGTTCCGCAAGACCTACGAGGAAGCCAACCGCCGCAAGGGCGACACCTCCGAGAACCTGATCGGCCTCCTGGAGTCGCGCCTCGACGCGGTCGTCTACCGCGCCAAATTCGTTCCGACGATCTTCGCCGCGCGCCAGTTCATCAACCACGGCCATGTCAACGTGAATGGCGTCCGTACCAACATCGGTTCGTACCGCTGCAAGCCCGGCGACGTGATCGAGGTGCGCGAGAAGTCGAAGCAGCTCGTCATCGTGCTGGAGTCGGTCCAGCTCGCCGAGCGTGACGTGCCCGATTACATCGAGGCCGACCACAACAAGATGACGGCCACCTTCGCCCGTGTGCCGAACCTGGCCGATGTGCCGTTCGCGGTGCAGATGGAGCCGAACCTGGTGGTCGAGTTCTACTCGCGCTGATCGGGTTCCGCGCTCTGGATTTCGAGAGAAAGCCGCCTCCGGGCGGCTTTTTCGTCTGCGGTACGGGAGATCGCTGATGGACGATCTACAGGCGCTGGTAGACGGCATCCACGGGGAGATCGCCGCGCGCACGGAGCGCGGCAAGGTGGCGGACTACATCCCGCAACTGGCTGCCGTCGACTCCAGGCATTTCGGCATCGCCGTCACGAGGGTGGACGGACGGGAGTTCGTCGCCGGCGAGGCCGACACCGCCTTCTCCATCCAGAGCGTCTCCAAAGTGTTCACGCTGACCCTGGCGCTCGGCATGGTGGGCGACCGGCTCTGGAACCGCGTCGGCCGCGAGCCGTCGGGCACCGCCTTCAATTCGATCGTCCAGCTCGAGCGGGAGGGAGGCAAGCCGCGCAATCCGTTCATCAACGCCGGCGCCATCGCGGTCGCCGACATCCTGCTGGCCGGACACCAGCCGAAGGAGACGATCGGCGAGATCGTGCAGTTCGTCCGTTTCCTCGCGGGTGACGATTCCATCGTCATTGACCAGCTCGTCGCCCGTTCGGAGACTGATACGGGTTTCCGCAACTTCGCGCTGGCCCAGTTCATGCGCTCCTTCGGCAAGCTCGATCATCCGGCCGAGCACGTGCTCGGCGTCTATTTCCACCACTGCGCACTCGCCATGACATGCCGCCAGCTCTCTCATGCCGGCCTGTTCCTGGCGGCCGGTGGACACAATCCGGCGACGGGGCGCACCGTGGTTTCGCGCGACCGCGCGCGGCGCATCAACGCGCTGATGCTGACCTGCGGCCATTATGACGGGTCGGGCGATTTCGCCTACCGTGTCGGCTTGCCGGGCAAGAGCGGCGTCGGCGGCGGCATACTCGTCGTGGCGCCCGGCAAGGCTTCGATCGCCGTATGGTCGCCGGGGCTCAACGAGAACGGCAACTCGCTGCTCGGCTCGCAAGCCCTGGAAATGCTGGCGCAGCGCACCGGATGGTCTATCTTTGGCGCATAATGAAATCTGAGACTTATGAAGCCAAGCCCATGAACATCGCCGTCACCGAAGACCAGGTCGCCGACACGGAAGGCGGGACGCATCCCATGTTCCGAGATGTTCCTTCGTCGCTGGAGTTCAACAAGCTGCGCAAGCGGCTGGTGCGCAACGCGCGCGAGGCCATCGAGCAGTTCGGCATGGTCAGGCCCGGCGACCGCTGGCTCGTGGCGCTGTCGGGCGGCAAGGATTCCTACGGGCTGCTCGCCATCCTGCTCGACCTCAAATGGCGTGGCCTGCTGCCGGTCGAGCTGCTCGCCTGCAATCTCGACCAGGGACAACCGAACTTCCCAAAACATATCCTGCCGGACTTTCTGACGAAGCACGGCATCGAGCACCGCATCGAATATCGCGACACCTATTCGGTGGTCACCGACAAGATCGCCGAGGGCAGCACCTATTGTTCGCTCTGCTCGCGGCTGAGGCGCGGTCACCTCTACCGCATCGCGCGCGAGGAGGGGTGCTCGTCGCTGGTGCTCGGCCACCACCGCGAGGACATCCTCGAGACCTTCTTCATGAACCTCTTTCACGGTGGCCGGCTGGCAGCCATGCCACCCAAGCTCTTGAACGACGAGGGCGACCTGTTGGTTCTCAGGCCGTTGAGCTTCTGCGCCGAAGCCGATCTCGAAAAATTCGCCGACGCGATGCGGTTCCCGATCATCCCCTGCGACCTCTGCGGCAGCCAGGACGGGCTGCAGCGGAACGCCATGAAGGCGATGATCGCCGATATGGAAGCGAAGATGCCAGGCCGCAAGGATACGATGATCAGGGCGCTGACCAACGTCCGCCCCTCGCATCTGCTCGACCGGAAGCTGTTCGACTTCGCCGAGCTCGCACCCGGCGAAGGCTGACCAGCTTAAGCTTTCGGCGGCTGGCTGTGTACCTGCAACAGCTTGCCGCGCTCGGCGATCAGCACGCAGACCAGGCCGGCAAGGCCGACGCTGCAGAAGCCCGCGGCCAGCGGCGTGACCGTGCCGTTGAACGATTGGCCGATCATCACGCCGATTATGGCGCCGCCGAGCGTCTGGATAAAACCCTGGACCGAAGCGGCCGTGCCGGCGATGTGACCGAGCGGCTCCATCGAGATGGCGTTGAAGTTCGAGCCGATCCAGCCGAACTGGAACATGGCGAGCGCGAACAGCAGCAGGAACAGCCAGAACGGCTCTGGCCCGATCAGCGAAAGCACGAACCAGACTGCGCTGACGGCGGTGAAACCGAGCAGTGCGGCGTGCGACAGCCTGCGCATGCCGAGCTTTCCGACCAGGCGTGAGTTGAGGAATGACGAAACCGCCATCATCGCGCCAATGGCGGCGAAGACCACGGGAAACCATACGCCGAGGCCGTATATGCCGTCATAGACCTGCTGGGCCGAGTTGATGAAACCGAACAGCGCCCCGAACAGGATGGTCGACGCCAGCGTGTACCAGAGCGACATGCGGTTGGAGAGCACGATGCCGAAGCCGCGGAACACCGAGCCGATGTTGATCGGCCGCCGATCCTCCGGATGCTGCGACTCGGGCATGCGGACGTAGGTCCAGGCCGCGATCAGCACCGCGATGCCCGCCATGACCAGAAATATCTCATGCCAGTTGCCGAACAGCAGGACGATCTGGCCAATGTTCGGCGCGATGATCGGAATGACCATGAACACCATGAAGATGAGCGACATGACCTCGGCCATCGCGCGTCCACCGAAGCGATCGCGCACGATGGAGACGGCGATCACACGCGTTGAGGCGGCGCCGATGCCCTGGATGAAACGCAGCACCAGAATGCTTTCGAACGTCGGGGCAAAGGCCGCGCTCGCAGCGGCGAAGATGTAGATCGCCAGTCCGAAGAACAGCGGCGGACGGCGGCCGAAGCGATCGGACGCCGGGCCGTAGAACAGAAGGCCTGCCGCCATGCCAAGGAAATAGGCGGGGATGATGAACTGTCGATGGTTCTCGTCGGTGACACCAAGGCTGGCTCCGATCTGCTGGAGACCGGGCAGCATGATGTCGATGGCCAGCGCGTTGAGGGCCATCAATCCGGCGCAGATTGCGATGAACTCCCAGCGTGGAGGAAACTTCGCACCGGAGGGCGCGAGGTCGGAAGGCGGGCTCATGCAATATCCAGTTCAAAAGAAGGAATGCGCCGACGAGCGGCGCATCCGGTATTTCACAAGGATCGGGTTGTCGGCGGCTTGAAACAGTCCTGAAAAGGCGGGCAGGACTGCGAGGGACAAGCCGCCGGCGTAGTGGTCAGGCGGCCTTGACGGCTACGCCCTTCTCGTCGAGCAACGACTGAAGTTCGCCGGACTGGAACATCTCGCGGATGATGTCGCAACCGCCGACGAACTCACCCTTCACATAGAGCTGCGGGATGGTCGGCCAGTTCGAATAGTCCTTGATGCCCTGGCGCAGCTCGTTGGAGGTGAGCACGTTCACGCCTTTGTAGTCGACGCCGACATAGTCGAGGATCTGCACGACCTGGCCGGAAAAGCCGCACTGCGGGAAACCGGGCGTGCCCTTCATGAAGAGGACGACGTCGTTGCTCTTGACCTCGCTGTCGATGTATTCGTTGATTCCGCTCATCGCTGGTCCTTTCACGCCTGTGGGAGTCAGGCTCGAAACATGACTCTCAAATAAACCGACAGGCGACCCGAAACAAGACGCGAACGATGTCAGCCATCGAAAGGTCGCAAAGACGCTCGCTCATGTCGACGCGCATCATAAGGTGGATTTTTCCTCCCGTTCCCCATGAAAACGTGGCTTTTCGCGGCTTTTGGCGCGGTCCTCATCGCGCTCGCATTCGTTTGGTGGTGGAGGCAGCCTGTGCCTGCCCCGCCGCCTGAGAGGGCCAGCGATCTTCCACCGACGTGCCGCGAACTGGCTTTCGAGGCGACATCCTACATCGTCTGCGAAGTGGCGTTGGACGAGTACGATCTCGTCCTCAGGCGCGCCGACGCAGTGAATAGACCGTTTCGCGATCTTGCGACGCTTGCCCGGGCTGAGCCTTTTGTCTTCGCCATGAATGCCGGCATGTATCACGAGGATTTTACACCGGTCGGACTGCACGTCGAAGACGGCAAGGAGCAGTCGCCGCTCAATCTCAGCAATGCGCCGGGCAACTTCTTCCTGAAGCCGAACGGCGTGTTCTATGTCGACCGCGATGGAAATGCGGGCGTACTGGAGTCCGGTGCGTACGCAGCCGCTGGCATCGAGCCGGAACTGGCGACGCAATCGGGTCCCATGCTGGTCATCGACGGCAGGATCCATCCGCGGTTCGAGGAGAACGGAACCTCGCGTCACATCCGCAATGGCGTTGGCGTGGACGGACAGAAGCGGACGGTGTTCGCGATCTCGCGCAGTCCAGTCAGCCTAGGCAGCTTCGCACGGCTGTTCCGCGATGCGCTCGACTGCCGCAACGCACTCTTCTTCGACGGTGCGATCTCCGCACTGCACGACGGGAAAAAGTATCTCGTCGGCGGAAAATATCCGGCAGGACCGATGATCGCCGTCAGGAAGAAGTTGCCCTAGGCCCGGCGCTTCGCCTTCGAGCGGGCGCGCACGGTTTTGCGGCGGCTCGCCTGGCGCTTCGCCGGCTTGATCGCCTTCTCCAGGCGCCGCAGCCGTTCGGCTGCCGTCAGCTTGGTGGTGCGCTTTCTCCGCCTGGTGCGCTTGCTGGTCGACGCCTTGCGGAGCATGTCCTGTAGCACGTCGGCCACCACGCCTTTGACGAAGTCGCCGACCGCGGACATTGGTCAGTCCGGAGCGCTGGTCTGCAGGGCGAGCGCGTGCAGCACGCCGCCCATATTGCCCTTCAGTGCGTCGTAGACCATCTGGTGTTGCTGCACGCGGCTCTTGCCGCGAAAACTCTCGGCCACGACTTCCGCCGCATAGTGGTCGCCATCGCCCGCGAGGTCGCGGAT
>JAEYXI010000700.1 GCA_023428515.1 Pseudomonadota bacterium
GACCAGAACGCGTGAACCCGACGAATCAGGGAAGCGTGTAGGCCGTCTTCACGATGGTGAAGAACTCCTGGGCGTAGCGACCCTGCTCGCGCGGTCCGTAGGACGAACCTTTGCGGCCGCCGAACGGCACGTGATAGTCGACGCCGGCAGTCGGCAGGTTGACCATGACCATTCCCGCCTCGGCGTTGCGCTTGAAATGCGAGGCGTGCTTCAGGCTGGTCGTGACGATGCCCGACGACAGGCCGAACGCCGTATCGTTGGCGGCGGCAAGCGCGGCGTCGTAGTCCTTCACCCGCATGACACTGGCGACCGGCCCGAAGATTTCTTCGCGGTTGATGCGCATCTCGGCGGTGGTCTCGGTGAAGAGCGCCGGCTGCAGGTAGAAGCCTGGCTTTTCGCGCGACACCAGATCGCCGCCGAAGGCGAGCTTGGCGCCTTCCTTCTTGCCGATGTCGATGTAGGAATTGTCCTGATCGAGCTGGCTCTGGTCGACGACCGGACCGATATGCGTGCCGGATTTCAGCGCGTCGTCGACGACGAGGCCCTTCAGCCGCTCGCCGACCGCCGCGACGAACTTGTCATGGATGCCCTCGGTGACGATGAGGCGCGACGACGCCGTGCAGCGCTGGCCGGTCGAGAAGAAGGCGCCGTTGACCGCGACATCGACGGCGACGTTGAGGTCGGCGTCGTCGAGCACCACGAGCGGATTCTTGCCGCCCATCTCGAGCTGGAACTTGCGCATGTGCTCGACGCTGGCCGCGGCGACTTTCTTGCCGGTGCCCACAGAGCCGGTGAAGGTGACCGCGTCGATGCCGGGGCTGTTGAGGATCGCGTCGCCGACCACGGAGCCGCGCCCCATGACCAGGTTGAAGACGCCTTCCGGCACGCCGGCGCGCACGATGATGTCGGCAAGCGCCCAGGCAGAGCCGGGCACGAGGTCGGCCGGCTTGAAGACGACGCAATTGCCATGGGCAAGCGCCGGCGCGATCTTCCAGGCGGGAATTGCGATGGGGAAATTCCACGGCGTGATGATGCCGACGACGCCGACCGGCTCGCGGGTGAGCTCGACGTCGATGCCGGGCCGCGTCGAGGGCAGCTTCTCGCCCGCAAGGCGCAGCGTTTCACCGGAGAAGAAGTCAAAAATCTGCGCGGCGCGCAGCACCTCGCCGACGGCCTCGGGCAGCGTCTTGCCCTCCTCGCGGGCGAGCAGCTTTCCGAGCTCGTCCTTGCGCGCGACGATCTCGTCCGAAACCTTCTTCAGAATGTCGTGGCGCTGCTGGATGCCCGAGCGCGACCATGCCGGAAAGGCGGCGCGCGCCGCGGCGATCGCCTGCTCGGCCTGCTCGCGCGAGGCGCGTGCGTAACGGCCGACCACATCGCCGGTGTCGGACGGATTGATATTGTCGGCGGCCTCGGTTCCGTCGATCCAGCTTCCGGCGATGAAATTCTGGTGCAATGTCATTTGTCTGATTGATCCTCTGTTCCGGCAGGAGCTAATTGGGCCGCCAGCCGGCAGACTGCAAGCCCTAAAAAGCTCGTGGCCGGGCAGGCGGGCAAATCAGCCGCGGCGGGCTGCGCGTCTGGAAGGTGCTGCCAAACCCAGCATCCATGCCGCCCGAATGTGGAATACCGCCCAGGCGGCAATCCCGATGAACTTCGCTCCTTCCTCGAGGATCACGCTGGCCGAGACTTCCGGCCCGGCGGGCATTTCATAGAAATGATAGTCGAACGCGACGTCGATCAGGTTGCTGATCGCAAAGAATGTCAGCGAGAGCATGAGCAAGGCAGCGTCGGCTCGAACGATCTCGCGCCACCACGCTGCGATATAGAGGACGACGGCGATCGGGTAGAAGATCAGGATGAGCTTCTCCGGCATCCCCGTGAGGCGGGGCAGCATTTGTTCGTGCGCGAGAAAGAAGTCGTCGAGCAACAGCATGGAGGTCAGCAGCCCGGCCGAAAGCAGGAAGCCACCGCGCCGCCGAAAGCCGGCGCGCCAATTCTCGGCGCCGCGAAAAAGGCAGATCGCCGCCGCCGTGCACCACAGCAGGATGCCGATGTTGGACACAAGCCCGTGGTAGAACTGGCCTCCGAAAATGGCTACCGGATCCCGAATCAGGCTCGCCATCGGCAACCAGGGCTGGACGTAGAGCAGGCCGAAGAACGTCAGCGCCGGCAGCAGCGCAAGCAGATAGACCAGCCAGGACGCCGCCATCCCCGCAAGGCCCGGCATCATCCGCAACAGCGCCTTGTCCATACTTCTGCTCCTGACGATCCAGCGTTCCACGAGCGCCGCACCCGACGCTTTGCCGGATAACGGGTGAAAGCGGCAAAAATTCCATGGTTGGCGCCAGGACGTCGGAAATTCGGGAAAGACGCGCCCGGCAGCGACGAGCCGCCGGCCTAGCGTTTCGAAGCGGCAAGCATGTCGCGCAGCACGACGGCCTGGTTGTGGCGTTCGTCATGCGCGCCGTAGAGCAATGTCGCCTTCCCTTTGCCGATCGCCTGTTTCAGGGCCTGGACGGCTTCGTCGTTCGAATCGAGCTCGGCGCGATAGCGGCGCTGGAACTCGCCCCACTTCTCCGGATCGTGGCCGAACCATTTGCGCAGTTCCGAGCTCGGCGCGACCTCCTTCAGCCAGAGATCGACAGCAGCCTTCTCCTTCGAAAGCCCGCGCGGCCAGAGACGATCGACGAGAATGCGCCGGCCATCGTCGTCGGCCGCGGGTTCGTAGACACGCTTGATCGCCACTCGCATACGCCAGCCTAACAAAAAAGCCCGCAGGGATGAACCCTGCGCTTCCGGTGTATATGACGGCCCAAGGACAAACGGAGAAAACCTGGCATGCGAATTCTCGTGATCGGAGCATCCGGAACGATAGGAAAGCCGCTCTGCGCGGAGCTGGAGAAGCGCCACGAGGTGATCAAGGCAGGGCGCTCCGGCCGCGACGTTTCCGTCGATATCGAATCGGCCGAGAGCATAGAGAGGATGTACGTTCAGGTGCGCCGGGTGGATGCGTGCATCTGCATTGCCGCTTCCGGCGCGCTCGACCGTTTCGATGAGCTGACGGAAGCGGCCCTGCTCGCAAACATGCGGGGAAAGTTGTTCGGCCAGATCAATCTCGTGTTGATTGGCCAGCGCTACCTCGCCGACGGAGGCTCCTTCACGCTGACCAGCGGCATATTCGCGGACGAGGCCTGGAAAGGGGTGACGGGCGGCGCGGTCATTAGCGGCGGCCTGCACAGTTTCGTTCTTTCCGCCGCGATCGAACTGCCGCGTGCGTTACGCATCAATGTCGTCAGCCCGACGATGGTCGCGGATTCGGCAGGAGACTTCGGCGACCTTTTCCCCGGAATGGAACCTGTCCCGATGAACCGCATCACCGAGGCCTATGTCGGTTGTGTGCAGGGTTCACGCACCGGGGAAATTCTTCGAATCTATCGTTGAAGCATCTTCGTTTCGCAACCGGCGGAAAACAAAAAAGCCCGGCGAAAGCCGGGCTTTTGAACTTGGTTGCGGGGACCTACGCGTCACCCGAATCGAACATATAGAGCTTGGCGCCTCCAGTGGCGAAGTTGGCCAGGTCGCCCGCGGCCGCCTGGCCGTCGGCCGATGCGAGG
>JAEYXI010000703.1 GCA_023428515.1 Pseudomonadota bacterium
CCGTCTTCCTGACCAGCGATCCGCAGAGCGCACCGACCGCGCTGATGCACAGCCTCAAGCACTACAAGGTCCTGCACGAGCAGAACGTCATCCTGTCCGTCGTCACGGCGCAGCAGCCGACGGTGCCGGAGAAGGATCGCGCGACGCTCGAACCGATCAACGACCTGTTCATGCGCGTCACGCTGAATTTCGGCTACATGGAGCAGCCGAACATTCCGAAGGCGATGGCGATCTGCCGCAAGCAGGGCTGGAAGTTCGACATCATGACGACCTCCTTCTTCCTGTCGCGGCGCTCGCTGAAGCCGGCGGCGAATTCAGGCATGCCGCTCTGGCAGGACAGGCTCTATATCGGGCTGGCGCGGACGGCTTCCGACGCCACCGAATATTTCCAGATCCCCACGGGACGCGTGGTCGAGATCGGCACTCAGGTCGCCATTTGATCGAGCCACGCGATCGAGCGCGGGCAGGCTGCCCGCTCCTGATCGCCGTGCGCTTACGCCAGAAACGCAGCCTTGTTGGCTTCGAGAAAGCTCGTCAGCGTTTGCGATTTGCGCCCGGAAAGCTTCTCGACGTCGTCGGTCACGAAATCGAGGAAGCCGCCACGCGTGTTGGCGTCGATCGAGACGACCACGTCGACCACCGGGTCGGGCAGGCCGTGCTGGCGCAGGCCGGCAGCCAGCTGTTCGTCCGTGAGCTGGACGACCGCGATCGGCTTGCCGAGGATCTGCGAGGCAAGCGAGGCGACTTCCGCCGTGGTGAAGAGTTCCGGCCCGGTCAGCGTGTGGATGCGGTTTCCCGGCTCGTCCGAGGCTAGTCCGGCAGCGATCGCAGCGGCGAGATCGTCGCGTACCCCGTAAGCGACGCGCCCGTCGCCCGCCGAGGTGAACCACTGGCCGCTCTTCAGCGCCTGCGGCAGCGACATGAAGAGGTTCTCCGAATACCAGCCGTTGCGGAAGATGGTGTAGGCGAGGCCGCTTTCGATGACCGCTTTCTCCGAGCCGAGATGCTCGAAAGCGAAGGAGATCACCGAGACATCAGGTTTCGGCAACGACGTGTAGAGGACGCGCGACGCGCCGGCCGCCTTCGCCGCCGCCACAGCCGCGCTATGCTGCCTGACGCGCTCGCCCGAACCGGGCGCCGTGTCGGTCGAGATGACGAGCACGCGATCGGCGCCAGCAAACGCTTTCTCCAGCGAGGCTGCGTCGCCCAAGTCACCCCGGCGCACGTCGACGCCGCGCGCGGCAAGATCGCCGAGCTTTGCCGGGTCGCGCGTCACCGCGATGATGTCTTTGGGAGCAATATTCCGGTCGGCGATGAGATGCTCGATGACGCCCCGACCGAGTTGCCCCGATGCGCCTGTGACGAGAAGTTTTGCTGGCATGTCCTGCTCCTGTCGGTATTCAAATGAGACCATGTCTAGAATAGGAATTGACTCGGTGGCGCGAAAGAAGGCAGTTAGAAAGCTGCTGGTTACGCGAAAGGAACCACCATGGACGCCAGGATCGCCTCGGCCCGCCAGAAGATCGAGATCTACCGCGCGAACGCCGCCGAAGGCGGGGTCGCCGACTGCCCGATCCGCTATGTCGTCCAGAACATCTTCGACAAGTGGAGCGCATTGCTTCTGATGGCGCTCGCCGAGCAGCCCTATCGCTTCGGCGAGTTGAGACGGCTGGTTCCCGACATCTCGCAGCGCATGCTCACTCAAACGCTGCGCGACCTGCAGCGCGACGGCTATGTGCATCGCGAGGTGTTCCCCACCAAGCCGCCGAGCGTCGAATACAGCCTCACCGAGATGGGGCATCAGATGTATGACGCGCTCCAGCACGTGCTCAACTGGGCGGAGAACAACCACGAAAAGGTGCGCGCCGCGCGCGAGCGTTTCGACTCCGCCGGCTGAAGGGTTGCGCAGCCCGGTCGAAGCGACTATCTGACTGCCGACCAATCATCAGGAGAAGCAGATCGATGTGATTTCCAGCCGAGAGCAACGCCAGCCGCTTTGCCATCGGAGAAATCATGCCTGCTTCCATCACGCTCGCCGGCCTGGCGTGGGCTTTGCCCGACGGCCGGCAAATCTTCGAAAACCTCAATCTGCAGTTCGGGCACGAGCGCGCCGGGCTCGTCGGCCGCAACGGCGTCGGCAAGACGACGCTGCTCAAGCTGATCGCGAGTGAACTGCGCCCTCCGGCAGGCAGCGTCGCGGTCGAGGGACGGTTGGGCATGTTGCGCCAGACCGTCCAGGTCGGCGAGCACGAGACGGTTGCCGACCTCTTTGGCGTCCGGGGGGCCCTGGCCTTGCTCGAACGTGCGGCGCGCGGCGAGGCACAAGCCGACGAACTCGCCGATGCCGACTGGACGCTCGAGGCTCGCCTCGAAGCGGCGTTGGCGCGGGTCGGGCTCGGTGCTTCGCCACGGACGCCGCTCGCTTCGCTTTCCGGCGGACAGCGGACGCGCGCAGGACTTGCCGCCCTTGTCTTTGCCGCGCCGGACTTCCTGCTTTTGGACGAGCCGACAAACAATCTCGACCGGGAGGGCCGCGACGCGGTGATCTCGCTGCTCTCGACCTGGCGGGCCGGTGCGATCGTCGTCAGCCACGATCGCGAGCTGCTGGATACGATGGACGCGATCGTCGAACTGACGTCACTTGGCGCCACGCGCTACGGCGGCAATTGGAGCCAATACCGCGCGCGCAAGGCGCTCGAACTGGCGGCGGCCGAGCGCGACCTCGCCGATGCCGAGAAGCAGGTTGAGCGGCTTCAGAAGGCGGCTCAGGAGCGCATAGAGCGGCAGGACAGGCGCGACAGCGGCGGCCGCAAGAAGGCCGCGAAGGGCGACATGCCGAAAATCCTCGCCAATGGGCTGAAGAACAGCGCCGAGGGCACGCGCGGGCAGGGCGCCCGACTCGCCGAGCGCCAAGGCGCGCGGGCGGAGGAAGCCCTGGCCGAGGCGCGGCGGCAGGTCGAGATATTGCAGCCGTTGAGTTTCACGCTGCCGTCCACCGGCCTGCCGGCGGGCAAGACGGTGCTCAGACTGGACGGCGTCGACGCCGGCTATCTGCCGGGCTGTCCGGTTCTCAGCGATTTCTCGTTGCACATCGTCGGACCCGAGCGCGTCGCCGTCACCGGTCCGAACGGGTCGGGCAAGACGACGCTGCTTTCGCTCATCTCAGGCACGCTCGAGTCGTGGAGCGGGACGGTCTCGGTGATGACGCCTTTCGCCGTGCTCGACCAGCGGATGGGCCTTCTCGATCCCGAACGTTCTATCCGCGACAACTTCCTGCGGCTGAACCCAGGGGCGGACGAAAATGCCTGCCGCGCGGCGCTTGCACGCTTCATGTTCCGCGCCGATGCGGCCCTGCAACGAGCGGGGACGCTGAGTGGCGGACAGCTTTTGCGGGCCGGACTCGCCTGCGTGCTCGGCGGCGGCTCTCCGCCGCCCCTGCTCATTCTCGACGAGCCGACCAACCATCTCGACATCGATTCCATCGAAGCCGTGGAGGCCGGGCTTCGCGCCTATGACGGCGCGCTATTAATCGTGAGCCACGACGAGGCCTTTCTCGGCAATGTCGGCATCACGCGGCGTATCGAGCTCAAGAGTGGAGCGGCTGTCTGGTGAAGACTCATGAAGTCGACGTTCCGGCCTGGATCAGGCGGGCTGGCTGCGTATCATCGTTGAAAACTGATACTGGAGTATCGAGCCCAAGAATTTCGGCCTCGGACTTTCTGTGAAGTCAGCCCGGTCCAGGAAATAAAGCACAGGCAAAAGCCGTATAATTCCAGCCTTTTATACTGGCCGTTAGCGAAATGTTTCCGGTTCGCCGCAAAAAGTGCCTTGAGGATCGCGAGGAGCGGGGATGTTTCGCGTCGTCTCTTGTTTGGCGTACGAACACAACTACTGGTTCGTGCTCGTAGCCGCCATCGTCTGCGTGGCCGGCTCGCTGATGACCGTCCGCCTGTTCGATCGCGCACGCCAGCTCGATGGTTTCAGCCGGCTGAGCTGGGTGCTGCTGTCCGGCATGGCGGGCGGCACAGCCATCTGGACGACGCACTTCGTGGCGATGCTGGGCTTCCACCCGCCGGCCGGCTACGCCTATGAGCCCGTCCTGACGCTGGCCTCGCTGGGGCTCGCCATGGTCTTCACCGCGGCCGGCCTCTGCCTCGCCGCCAATGCCGATGGCAACGCGCTGGTCGAGGCCGGAGGCGCGGTGATGGGCATCGGCATCTCCGTCATGCATTACACCGGCATGGCAGGGCTGGACGTCGCCGGGCACGTCGAATGGCAGGCCGACCTCGTCGCCGCCTCCATTATTCTTGGCATCCTGTTCGCGGTGCTCGCCGTCAACCGTTACGCCCGCGTGCCGGGTGTGCGCGGCCAGATGCTGGGCGCCGGCCTGCTGGTGCTCGCGATCTGCTCCATGCATTTCACCGCGATGGGCGCCGCGACCTTTGTTCCAGGCCCGATCGGGATCGCGCCGCAGCTTTTCTCCAGCGAGTTGCTCGCCATCAGCGTGGTGGCGATCCTGTCGGTGGTCGCGGGGCTTGGCCTCTACGTCATCGATGCGCGCTCGCGCCGTGACCTCCTCGAAGGCTTCAGGCACGCGGCCATGCATGACGCGCTGACCGGGATGCCGAACCGCGCCCATCTCGCCTCGCATCTGTCGAACGTGCTCAATGCTGCCGCGGACTGCAAGGTGGCGGTCATCGTGATGGACCTCGACCGGTTCAAGGACGTCAACGACGTGCATGGCCACCGGGCAGGCGACGCCCTGCTGCAGGCCATGGCCGCGCGGCTCAGCGAGATGGTGCGGCCGGAAGAGTTCGTGGCGCGGGTCGGCGGCGACGAGTTCATCGCGGTGAAGCAGGGGATCGGCGACGCCGCGGAAGCGCTCGACTTCGCCCACCGGCTGGTGGGCTGCATCACAGTTCCGGTGACGCGGCGCGACCGCGCCTTTGCGGTCGGCGCCAGCCTCGGCATCAGCCTCTATCCTGCCGACGCAGATGCAGTGGAGGAGCTTATCGGCGCCGCCGACCTCGCCATGTACCGCGCCAAGCGGCAGGCCGGCCGCAAGATCTGTTTCTACGACCAGTCGATGGACGAGGCCAGGCGGTCGAGGAGCGCGCTGGCGATGGAACTGCTCGGCGCGATCGATCGCGGCGAGCTGGTGCTCTATTATCAGCCGCAGATCGACATCGCCTCCGGCGAGGTCATCGGTTTCGAGGCATTGCTGCGTTGGAACCATCCGAGCCGTGGTCTCGTGCTGCCAGGCGAGTTCATTCCTATTGCCGAGGAAACCGGCTCCATCCTGGCGATCGGCGAATGGGTGCTGCGGACAGCTTGCGCGGAGGCCGCCCGCTGGCAGCGGCCGCTCAAGCTTTCCGTCAACATCGCCGGCGCTCAACTCGCCCAGCCCGAACT
This sequence comes from Pseudomonadota bacterium, assembly GCA_023428515.1. The sequence continues at coordinate 5,413 of JAEYXI010000703.1, forward strand.
TCCGAGGCTTGTGCATGAGACGCTGCTGGAGACAGGATTGTCGCCGGCGAGACTGGAGCTCGAGATCACCGAGGCGAGCATCATCGACGACCTGCACGGCACGCTGCAGGTGCTGCGCCAATTGAAGACGCTCGGCGTCGCAATCGCGATGGACGATTACGGCACCGGCTATTCCTCGCTTTCGACGCTGCAGAAATTCGCCTTCGACAAGATCAAGATCGATCGCTCCTTCGTGGATGGCCTGGGTACCGACAGGACGTCGGCGGCTATCGTGAGGGCGACCATCCTGCTCGCCGACAATCTCGACATCACTGTGCTCGCCGAAGGCGTGGAACGCCAGGAGCATCTGGACTTCCTGCGCGAGGCGGGGTGCGCGGAGGTGCAGGGCTTCCTGTTCGGCCGTCCGCTGCCGGTGTCGGAGATCGCTGGCCTCGTGGGCGGGGATGGTGCGGCGGATGCAGGGTCTTCGTCGAAGGGCGACCGGCTCGCCGGCAGGCCGCGTTTCGCCTACGCCGACGCTACTCTGACTCGGTTGAGAGCTGGTTGACGGTCCGCGCCATTCTCCGCGCCGATGCCGCGCCCTCTTGATCGTGGGCGACGACGAGGCTTTTCTCGCCTAGGCCGGAATCACGTGTCGCGTCGAACTCGGCGATATCGGAGTGGGGCGGGTGAAGAAGCTTGAGATCGCCATCGTCGGCGCGGGCACGGCCGGGCTCGCGGGAGCGCTGTTCCTTCACAGGGCAGGGCACCGTGTTACCGTCTTCGAGCGTTTCGAGAAGCCGGCGCCGGTCGGCTCCGGGCTGATCCTGCAGCCGACCGGGCTGACCGTTCTTGCGGCGCTTGGACTTTTCGACGAGATCGTTCAGATCGGCAGCCGCATCGACCGTCTCTATGGCGCGGAGGCAAAAAGCGGCCGCACCGTGCTCGACGTGCGCTACGATGCGCGAGCCGGCGGCCGCTTCGGCCTCGCCGTCCATCGTGCGGCGTTGTTCGGCGTGCTGCATCGTGCCGCCGAGCGCGAGGGCATCGCCATCGAGACGGGTGTCGAACTGGACGGCATCGAGGTCGGCAGCAGCAAGGCTGCGCTGTCGAGCGGCGGCCGGAACATCGGCTCCTTCGATCTCGCGATCGACGCCAGCGGATCGCGTTCGAAGCTCCGGCGTCTCGCGTTTCATCCGGAAGAGCCGAGGCCGCTCGCCTATGGCGCCTTCTGGGCGTCGCTTGCCTGGCGCGGCGAGGGGTTTCAGAAAAACGCGCTGCTGCAGCGGTACGACAAGGCAAGCGTCATGATCGGCGTGCTGCCGATCGGCCGGCCGGAGCGTGGTGCGGAAAGGATGGCAGCCTTCTTCTGGAGCCTGAAGCCCGACGAGGCGGATCGTGTACGCGCCGCCGGGCTCGACGCGTGGAAGGAGCGTGTCGTCGGTCTCTGGCCCGAATGCCGGGTCTATACCGACCAGATCGACAGCTTCGACCGGCTGACGCTCGCGCGTTATGGCCACCACACGCTGAAGCTGCCCATCGGTCGCCGGCTCGCCATCATCGGCGATGCCGCGCATTCGACCAGTCCGCAACTCGGGCAGGGGGCAAACATGGCGTTGCTCGACGCCGCCGCGCTCGCTCATGTGCTCGATCGTGCTGCGACCGTCGATGAGGCGCTCGACGCCTATGCCCGCTCGCGCCGCATGCATGTACGCGTTTTCCAGGCGCTTTCATTCCTGTTCACGCCATTCTACCAATCGGACTCGACACTCTTGCCTTTCCTTCGCGACCGGCTGGTGGCGACCATCGCGAAAATCCCACCCGTCCCGCAATTTCTGGCGTCGATGGTTGCGGGCACAGTAGTCGATCCGTTCGGATCTGCGGGGTTGAAGGAATGGGATTGGGCGCGACATCGGTCTGCCCCGATTCCCGTTGACGCAGAGACTCATTCCGGATAGTCAGCCGAACCGTAACGTACGGTACGGTTCGCAAGTGTCCGAAACAGCCGAAATCGAAGCGCCCACGGAGCGCCAGCAGGCGGTGCTCGACGCCGTGCTCGACCTCCTGGTCGAGGGCGGCGACCAGCTGACCATGACGGCCGTGGCGCGGCGTGCGAGCTGCTCCAAGGAGACGCTCTACAAATGGTTCGGCGACCGCGACGGGCTGCTTGCCGCGACCGTCCGCTGGCAGGCGTCGAAAGTGCGCGCCGGCAATTACGACCGCCAGCGTCTCGACGCCGAGGCGCTGCACGACAGCCTCGAGGCTTTCGCCGCCAATTGGCTGAAGGTGATTTCGAGCCGAACCTCGATCGCGCTGAACCGCGTCGCCGTCAGCCATGCTGCGTCGAGCAAGAGCAATCTCGGCAGGCTCGTGCTCGACAATGGCCGCTTCGCCATCGGCGAACGGCTTAAGCCGCTGCTCGAAGCGGGCCGGGCGGCCGGGCTGCTCGCCTTCGACGATGCCGAAGAGGCGTTCCGCACCTTTTTCGGACTGGTCGGGCGCGACGTGCAGATCCGGTTTCTGCTCGGTGATCAGCCGAAACTTTCCGCCGCCGCGATCGAACGCGAGGCAAAGCAGGCCGTCGACCAGTTCTTCACGCTTTTCGGCGCCGCAAGCCGCCCGAAAGACCGCTCACTCTGACATCAACAAGGAAGGAAACGTATCCATGCGTGTCTATTACGATCGCGACGCCGATCTCAATCTCATCAAGGGCAAGAAGGTGGCCATCATCGGCTACGGCTCGCAGGGCAGGGCGCATGCGCTCAACCTGAAGGAGTCGGGCGTCAAGGACCTCGCCGTCGGCCTCAAGGCCGGCTCGCCGACCGCCAAGAAGGTCGAAGCCGACGGGCTCAAGGTGATGTCCGTCGCGGAAGCCGCAAAATGGGCCGACCTGATGATGATGGCGACGCCCGACGAGCTGCAGGCCGACATCTACAGGAACGAGATCGCCGACAACATCCGCGACGGCGCCGCGATCGCCTTCGCGCATGGCCTCAACGTCCACTTCGGCCTGATAGAGCCGAAGGCTTCGGTCGACGTGCTGATGGTCGCGCCGAAAGGCCCCGGCCACACGGTGCGCGGCGAATACCAGAAGGGCGGCGGCGTGCCTTGCCTGGTCGCGGTGCATCAGGATGCCAGCGGCAATGCGCTCGACCTCGGCCTGTCCTACGCCTGCGGCGTCGGCGGCGGCCGTTCGGGCATCATCGAGACCAACTTCAAGGAAGAGTGCGAAACCGACCTGTTCGGCGAGCAGGTCGTGCTCTGCGGCGGCCTGGTCGAGCTCATCCGCGCCGGCTTCGAGACGCTGGTGGAAGCCGGCTACGCGCCCGAAATGGCCTATTTCGAGTGCCTGCACGAAGTGAAGCTGATCGTCGACCTGATCTACGAAGGCGGCATCGCCAACATGAACTACTCGATCTCCAACACCGCCGAGTGGGGCGAGTACGTGTCGGGTCCGCGCATCATCACCGCCGAGACCAAGGCCGAGATGAAGCGCATCCTGAAGGATATCCAGACTGGCAAGTTCACCTCGGAATGGATGCAGGAGTACAAGTCCGGCGCGTCGCGTTTCAAGGGCATCCGCCGCATGAACGACAGCCACCAGATCGAGGAAGTCGGCGAGAAGCTGCGCGGCATGATGCCGTGGATCGCCAAGAACAAGCTGGTGGACAAGGCGAAGAACTGAGGCGATCCAAGCTTGCTGCGTGCCCTCGGGCTTCGCCCGCGGGCATGCGGTGAACAACCAACAGCCTCCCAAGGCGAAAGGCCCGGCGGACCACCCGCCGGCCTTTTCTTTCGACAATCGTGCCTGCGCCGGTCAGCGCACCGCCACGTGATGCACGCCGTGCGGCAGGGGCATGCGTCCCACGCGTTCGAGACCCGGCGTCTCGCCTCTCACGACCCGGAACACTTCGATTCCCGCTCCACGGTCCGCTTCAGCTCCTGCGTGGCCTTCGAAGACAGTGGCGAGGAAATGGTCGCCATTCAGGTCGAATGCGCCGCCTTCGGGCAACACGCCTTCGAAGGGATAGTTGCCGATCCTTTCAAGCGAACCCGTATCCGGATCGAAGCTGAGCAGCGTCACTGTTGCTTCCCTGTCGAAGCGTCCGCCCTCCGGCGGCAAGGCAGTGTCGCGCATGTTCACGGTCGCGATCAGGCGGCCGTCCGGGCTGACGGCGATGCCCTCGGCGGAGCGGTCGGTCTCCACCGCAGGCAATACCTCATGTCGGATGTCCGGGCCTGGCGCATCCAGTTCCGCCAGCCGCACCACGCTGATGGTGGAAGGCGTCGCCGGAAGCCGGCCCTCGAGGTTGGTGGCCGTGAAATCACGTCCCCAGTTCGATGTGACGTAGTGCCTGCCGTCCGGCGTGAACCTGCCGACGAAGGGATCGCGCCCCACCTCGACCGGCTGCCCCCAGGACTGCAGCTTTGGCGCTTGCGCTGAGCCTTCCACCGAAAAGAACACGACCCGGTTTTGCGTGTTGACGTTGACGGCGATCAGCTCACCTGAAGGGTGCCAGTCGACATTGGTCGCCGTCACGCCTCCGCGCGGCGCTTCGGCATCTCCGTCGATGCCGAGGTCGGCAAGGTCGAAGCGCGCCGGCGTGCCGAACGCTCCGTCTCCGAACGAAACGATCTCGACCACGCTGGCGTCCGCGCTGTTCGACACCACAGCGATGCGGCTTCCATCGGGGCTGATCGACAGGCCTTCAGGGAATTCGCCGATCGTCGCGGTCGCCGCGAGGCGCGGCGAAGCCTTGTCGGCCAGGTCGATGGCGAACAGCCTGTTGCCGGGCGGCAGGTCGCGTACCGTTTCGCCGCCATCAGGGCGCTCGCCGAGACGCTCGATGACAAAGGCCGTCCGCCCGTCCGGAGTGAGTGCGAGACCCTCGGGCGCAGCGGTTACGGAGTTCGACACGGGGAGCTCCGAAACGGTCGTTTTCCCGTCAGCTATCGAGATCACGCTCAGGAGGTCCCTGAAGCCTGCGGAAGCCGGCGCCAGGACGCCGTTGCCGTAGGTGCCCGCCACGAAGTCGCCGTCCGATATGGCGACGACGGTCGTCGCTGAAATGCCAGCAAGAGGGCTCGGCTTTTCCCCGGCGGACGCTACGCAGGTCATCAGCAGCAGGGCGGCGAGGGCGGTCGGCATACGGTTCATCGATTTTCCTTTCGGTTCTTCGGCGATGCTTTCGTTCTGGACTACCGGAGCCTCTGATTGACATCCAATCGGAATTCCTGGAGTTTTGATTTGCATTGCCTATCAGGACGATTGGCTAAATGGACATTCGCAGCCTTCGCTGTTTCGTCGTCCTGGCGCGCGAACTGCATTTCCGCCGCGCCGCCGATCAGCTCGCGCTGACCCAACCTTCGTTAACGCAACGCATGAAGGTGCTGGAGGCAGAGGCCGGCGTCGACCTGTTCGAGCGGGACCGCAGGCATGTCCGCCTGACGCCTGCGGGCGAGGCTTTCCTTGAGCCGGCCAGGGCAGCTATCGCCGCCGCCGAACGCGCATCCGTTCAGGCACGCCGGGCGGCGAAGGGCGAAGTCGGGCACCTGCGGCTGGGGTTCACTGTCATCGCCTTCTACGGTTCGCTGCCGGAGGCCGTCCGCACCTTTCGCAGCCGCTTTCCCGACGTGCGCGTCGACCTCGCCGAGATGAACTCGCCCTCCGTCGAGCGAGCCCTGGCAGAGGACATCATAGATCTCGGCATCCTGCATCCGCCGCTCGATGCGCCCGAACTCTCTTCACAAGCCCTCCAGCCGATGCGCCTCGTTCTTGCACTGCCGGAAAATCATCCGCTCGCGGCGCGAAGCGTGGTCCCGGTGGGGGACCTCGCGGACGAACCTCTGCTGATCGCGCCCCGATCGATCGGACCGAGCATATTCGACCGGATGGTCCGGTTCTTCCAGGACAGCGGCGTCACCATACGCGTCGCGCAGGAGGTCACGCCGATGACGACGATGGTGGGGCTCGTCGCCGCGGGGGTCGGCGTAGGCTTCGTGACGGAAGGCATCGCGCTTGCCGGCCGACCCGGCGTCGTGTTCCGCCCGGTGGATCCGGAGCCGCCGGCCCTGCCGCTCGCGGTGGCATGGCGGGGTCCCGCGATGTCGGCCGTTGCGAGCCGGTTCCTTGAAATCGTCACTCCGTAGCCGCCGGACGCGTCAGAGCCCCTCAGGCTGGCTGGAGATGGAAATGTCGGTCAATCAGCCGTAGTGCCAGGCGGGCTTGGGTTCCGTCCCGGAGAAGCTCACCCCGCAGCGGTCGAGCTTGCGCCAGCGCAATGTCGCGCGATAGCCGATCGCGTCGGTCGGCACATAAAGCAGGAATTCGCTCGGAACCCGCGCCTCGACCGGAACGACCAGTTCGGCGCCATTCTCATGCATGTTGCGGATGGTGCAATAAACGACCGAATTGTTGATCCCCGAGAGGATCGACGCACCTTTCAGCACGCGCCGCCGGTGCTCCCGTCCCGGTCTGGATTCGGCTGGTGCGGCCATCCCTAATTCTCACCCGTTTGAGTGAGGGACCATAGGTGCATATGCTTCACGGGGGGTTAACTCCGCGCAAAACGGCAAAGCATCAGGAGGCCGCCTGGCGCGCGGCCTCCTGCTGCGTCTCGGATGCGGCTTTGTCCGCGACCCTTGTGTTTCGCCACGCTTGTGGGCAAAGGTCGCGCCATGTCGCTTCGCCTTGCCACCTTCAATGTCGAGAACCTGATGAACAGGTTCGATTATTCCGGCTTCCGCAACCAGCTCCACCAGGACCGCACGCTCGCGCTGTTCGAGATCCGCAACGAGGCCGAGTACCGCCTGCTGGAGCAGGCCCGCACGATCGCGCATGCCGACGACACACGCCAGCTGACCGCACTCGCCATCGCCGCCGCCCGCGCCGACATCCTCTGCCTGCAGGAGGTCGACAATATGGAGGCGCTGAAGGCCTTCGAATACGGCTATCTCTTCAAGATGGTGGGGCAGGGTTACCGCCAGAAATACACGACATCAGGCAACGATTCCCGCGGCATCGACGTCGCCGTGATGCTGCGCGCCGCGACTGCGCACGGCCAGCCGATCGAGTTCGTGCGCATGACCAGCCACGCGCATGTCACCTATGCCGATTTCGGCCTGCACACGCCGGAACTCGCCGCGCTCGGCGAGGCGGAGAACGAGCGCATCTTTCGCCGCGACTGCCTGGAGATCGACGTCACGATCGCTGGCCGACCGCTCACCATCTACTCCGTGCATTTCAAGTCGATGGGTAGCCCGCGCAACGGGCTCGACGGCCGCGAGGCGACGATGCCGATCCGCATGGCCGAGGCGCAGGCCGTACGCAGGATCATCGAGGACCGTTTCGGCAAGGACCATGCCGGGACAAAGCGCTGGGTGATCTGCGGGGACATGAACGATTATCGCGAGCGCGTGCTGATCTCCGGCGAGGCGCACAGCGGCTACACGTTCGAGCCGGTCGAGGAGGCGCAGTCGAGCCTCAACGTACTTACCGCCGGCGGCTTCTGCGAGAACGTCGTCGAGCGCAGGCCGGCACTCGACCGCTGGACCCTCTACCACACCCGTGGTCCGCAGGAGCGGCATCTCTGCCAGCTCGACTACATCCTTCTCTCGCCGGCGCTGGCGAAGCGCAATGCGACCGTGATCCCCGACATCGTGCGCGGCGGCCAGCCGTGGCGCACGCCCTTTCCGCCGGGCCAGGAGGTCGAGCGCTATCCGCGCATCGGCTGGGACCGCCCCAAGGCATCGGACCATTGCCCGGTCGCCGTCACGCTTGATATTGCCTGAGGAGACCTCTCTTGAGCATGAAACTGCCTCTTGGCGTCATCCTGCCGGTCGATGAAATCGATGTCCGGCTCGATCCGTCGCAGCATCCGTTCGAGCGTGGCAAGGAACAGGCGATCGCGGAAAACTGGAAGCACGAGATCGCCGCCAAGCCCGCTCTCTTCGACGGCAAGGTCGCACTGCTTTCCGAGTTCGGCTACGATTCCGGCCGGCTGTTCGGCCGCTGCCACGCCGTCGGCTATTCGACCTTCCTCTACTGGCGCAAGGACCGCGTCGCGACAGCCGCGCATGCCTTCGCGCATCCCATGCTGGTGACCAGCGACAACGCGCTCGTCGCGATCCGTATGGGCGCGCATACGGCGAATGCGGGCCGCGTCTATTTCGCGGCCGGTTCCTTCGAGCCGGAGGATTTTCCTGACGGCGTGGTCGATGCGCATGGCAACATGGTGCGCGAGGTGAGGGAGGAGACCGGCCTCGACATTTCCAGCGTGCCGCGCGGCACGCGCCATTATGCGCTGGCCACGGAACGCGGCACCGTCATCTTCCGCCGCTATTTCCTCGACGACACAGCCGACGCGATTGCCTCACAGATCCGCGATTTCGTCGCTTCGGAGGACGAGCCCGAGATCGAGGGGCCGGTGATCATCCGCAATGCGCGCGACTTGCCCGAAGGCCTGATGCCGCACATGCCGCCGATGATCGAGTGGCATTTTTCAGGAGGCGTGGCGTAGGTCGTCGTCATGCTCGCCAGCACTTTCTTCCAGAGGCTTCACGCTTAGCCGAAGACCCATGCTCTTTATCACTGCGAGGAAGGTCGAGAGCTTCGGATCGCCTGCACTGCTCAAAGCCTTGTAGAGTCCTTCGCGCGTAATGCCGGTATTCTTGGCAATTTCGGTCATGCCCTTCGAACGAGCGATGTTGCCAAGTGCAACCGCAATCAACTCAGGATCTCCGTCCTCCATAATCGCCTCTAGATACGCCGCAACCATTTCAGGGC
>JAEYXI010000050.1 GCA_023428515.1 Pseudomonadota bacterium
CCCCCTCCGTTTACGGTTTACCCACTAGCGTCATTGCGGCATCAAACGGGGGCGGCGCGATGCGTGCTGGCATGATGATCCTTGCTCTGGCAAGTTGTCTCGCGCCCCTGGCTTCGGCCTGGGCCGATGACTGTCAGGCCGTGGTGGACGCCTATGACGCCCTCAGCAAGACACCGGCCTATCATCAGGTCACCTCGATGAACGGCTCCGAGCTGCTCGATGCGATCGTCGTCGGCGACGACATGTATGTCCGCGACGGCGCCGCATGGGAGAAGCGGCCGCTCGGGCCGGGCATGCGGGTGAAGATGCAGAAGATGGTCATCCCCGATGCGGCGAGCCTCAAGGATTGCCGCAAAATCGGTCCGGAGACGTTCAAAGGCAGGGACGCGGTCGTCTACGACTACACGCCGCCGCCGATGGCAGGCGCCGGCGCGCTCGATCCGCAGCGCGTCTGGATCGCGGTCAAGACCGGACTGCCGATCCGCATGACCTCGGCGCAGCAGAAGAGCGACGTCACCATCAGCTTCGATAACGTCGTCGCGCCCGGCCCATGATCCGTCGCTGCCTCTGGCTGGCGGCGGCGTGGGTCGCCGTGGCGGTGTCGATGGCCGCCCCGCGGGCGGTTGCCGCCGATGCGTTCGTCCTCGTCATCGATTCCTCCGGCAGCATGGCCGAGGCGCTCGGCAAGGCATCCAAGCTCGACGCCGCGCGCGCGGCCGTGCTCGCCGAGATCGCGCATTGGCCTGGAGAGCGCGATCTCGCCCTCGTCGCCTATGGTCATCGGCGCGTCGGCGACTGCAAGGACATCGAGACGCTGCAGCCGCTCGGCCGCGTCGATGCCGACGCCATACGCGCCAGCCTTTCGAAGCTTCGCGCGCGCGGAAAGACGCCGCTCGCCGCCTCGCTCCGTCATGCGGCGCGCCTGCTCCCCCAAAAGGGCGGCACGATCGTGCTCGTCAGCGACGGGCTGGAGACATGCCACGAGGATCCCTGCGCCGTCGCCGAGGATCTTCGCAGATCGCATGCGAACCTCGTCATCCATGTCGTGGGCTTCGGCCTCCCGGCCAAGGACATGGCGGCGCTCGCCTGCATTGCGGGGCAAGGCGGCCTGGCGATCGATGCGAAGGACGGCGCCCAGCTCTCGCAGGCGCTGACCGATGTCAGCGACAAGGCGGCCGCGACGCCGCCGGCCGGGCCATCCGCGCCGCTGCCCAATACGCCGCCCCCGGCCGCTCCGGCACCGGCGCCCCCTGCCATCGTTCCGGTTCAGCTGGAGGCCGTCATCGGCACGGATCCGGTGATTGCGCCCGTCCGCTGGATGATCGCGCCCAAGGGTTCCGCCACGACGGTCTACGAGGGCAGCGCCCGCGCTCTGACGCTCGATCTGCCGGTCGGGAACTATCATGTCGCGATCTCCGGCACCAATGCCACCGGCGGCGGCGATCTCGCGGTCGAGGCGCGGCCGGGCGGCGTGCATCGCATTCCGATCGATGCCGGCCTGCTGCGCGTCACGCTCGTCCCGGCGCAGGGCAGGACGTTCAAGGAAACGGACATCAAGGGCCTGCCGTCCTATCGGGTCGAGCCGCTCGACGGCCAGCCGCCGGCCGGGATCAGCGACGGCCTGACGGCCGAGGCCATGCTGGCGCCGGGCCGCTATCGCATCACCGGATCGCTCGGCGGCTTTGCGGCGAGTGCTCCCGTGACGATCAAGCGTGGCGAAGCAAAAGACGTCGCGCTGGATCTGCAGCTCGGCCGCGTGACCCTCGAAGCGGTGATCGAGGGCCGGAGCGAGCCCATTGCCTCGGGAACCGGCCTCGACTGGAGCCTGGTTCCGCTCGCCGGCACTGGCGCCCCCCAGGCGGTGATCGCCAGCGCGCGGCCGACCCTCGTCGCTGCCGCCGGCTCCTATCGGGCGACGCTCACGATCAGCGGCGCGACCCTGGACGCTCCCGTTTCGATCAAGCCGGGCTCAGAGACGACGGCGCGTGTCACCGTGCCAGCATCGGGAGTGACGCTCGAAGGCGGCCTCGCCGCGGGCCGCCCGGCCTTCGATGACTGGCGCGATGCACGCTGGACCGTGACGCCCGTGGCGCTCATCGGCGGCCTGTCGGCGGCGCCGGCCCTCGACGACAAATCCGAGGCGCGGCCCGAGCTGTCGCTGCTGCCCGGAAACTGGCGCGTCGTGCTCGTCTCCGGCGCAGCCAGTGGCGAGACCGAACTCCATCTCGCGCCGGGCGAGCGGCGGGTGCTGCGACTCGATGTCGACGCAGCGCGCCTGACCATGGCCGCCAAGCCTGCCTCGGGCGCCGCCCCGATCAACATCGTGTTCTCGGCCTTTCCGTTCCCGGAAGGGGGCGAGGCCGCTGCGCAGCCCTTGTTCACCGGCGGCGCGCGCGAAGACATCGCAGCCATCCTTCCGGCCGGGCGCTACCGCATCACGGCCGCAGACGAAATCGGCCGCCAGGCTGCCGCCCTGGTGGTGCTCGGCGCTGGCGACGTCCGGCGGCTGGATCTCGAACTCAGATGAGGCCTGCCCGCATGAACGCCCTGCGCTTTCGTTCCGCCCGCCTGCCCGCGCTCGGCCTGATGCTCGTCCTCGCCGGCCACGCCGTCGCCCAGACGGCTCCGGCGGCGCCGCCAACGGCTCCGGTGGTGCCGAGCCTGCCCCAGCTGCCGGGCTTACCCGCTGTTCCGGGCCTGCCATCGCCCGATACGCTGAAGCAGCAGGGCACCGATCTCCTGAACAGTGCCAAGAACGGCGCCATCGATGCCGGCGCCGGCATCGCCAGGGACGCGCTC
>JAEYXI010000051.1 GCA_023428515.1 Pseudomonadota bacterium
CCCCGCGGCTATGTGTCAGCCGATCAGCCGGTAGCCGAGGAAGCGCTTGGAATCGACCGGGTCGAAGCCGAGCTTCTCGCGCAGCTTCTTGCTCAGCTTGGAGATGTGGCTCTCGACCACGTTCTCCTCGACCTCGTCGTCGAAGATGCCGTAGATGGCGTTGAAGACCTGGGACTTGGTGACCCGGCGGCCGCGGTTGGCCGCAAGGTATTCCAGAATGCGACGTTCGCGACGCGGCAGCGGCAGCGGCTCGCCGTCGATCTCGGGTTCGCGGCCATCCATGAAGATGCGCATCGAGCCGATGTCGATGTACTGCTGCTCCTCCTGTACGCGGCGGCGGATCGCCGTGATGCGCGCCAGGATCTCGCGGATGTGGACCGGCTTGCGGATGACGTCGTCGACGCCGCTCTCGAAGAGCATCAGCGTGTTCTCCAGCGAGTGATGCTCGCTGAGCGCGATCACCGGCGCGCTGGTGCGGTCACGTATCCTCTTCGGCGACACCGCGGCCTTGTCGCAGTCGCCTATGAGGATGGCGCGCACGGACTGAAGATCCTCGTCCGCCGCGCTTGAAACCCACTCGCCGAAGGCGTTCGAACCGAACGATGCGGTCGCTACGCCCTCGCGGTCAAAAAGTGAATGATAACCTTCCTGTACGAGCTCGCGCTCGTCTACGATCACTATCATCGGCCCCGCCTCCGAATCAGGTTCTTAGCTCTGATGCGAAAGGCGTAACGCGGGTAGCGAATCCTGCCTAACCGTCATTTCTTGGGGCTATTTTTTTGGGGGTCGCAAAAAGCGAAAATTTGCACGAACGCGAGGCCGATTCGGCGCGCTTCCGGGTCAAGGCGGAAGCCGGGCTAGTCGACCGCGGAGAGTGTCGTCAACTCTTCATGGTTGTAGCGTGGCAGCGACGCTTGGCTGGATGCGTTGTGCCAGGCGCAGCTCAGATGTAGAGGCCGCTGCCCTGCTGCTCTCTTGCCGCAGCCTGGCCCTGCCGGCCATTGTCGCCGGAATTCGTACCATCCCCGGACTGCCGCCCGCCCGTTCCACCGCCGCCCGTGCCCGCCGTGCCGGAACCGAACTGCTCCGACGCGCGACCTTGCGGCGATGGCATCGAGGCGCCGGCGTCAGTACGACCGGCTGGCGTAGATGCAATCGAAGGTTGCAGAACGGTGACGCGGTCGACGTCGTAGCCGAGATCGCGGAGCGAGCTCACGATGGTGTCGCTGTCACCCGACAGGCGACGGTAGGCGTCGTGATTTTCGACCTGAAGCTCGATCGACAGTTGCTCGCCGGCGAAGCGCAGCGTGGCCGTCACCATGCCGAGCTCGGCGGGATGCAACTGGATCTTCAGCGACTGAGCCGAAGCATGCGTCGCGGAAGCATGAATCGCGTCGAGCAAGACAGGTGTTCGGGCGGGCTCCAGGAGGTCGCTGGCGGCGATGGATCCGACAAGGACGGCCGATGTCTGAGGCATAGGCGCGGGAATGGACTGCTGCGCGAGGACCGTCACGCGCGGCGCGGTTTTAGCCGGCTCCACGGGAGCGTCGGGTTGCGCCTCCTTGGCCTGCCGGCGATCGGCAGAAGCGGTGTTTTCCGTGACGGCCGCCGGTGCGAAGCGGATAGGCTCGGCCTGTTCGCCGCGACCGATCGGTACGAAGACGGGCGTGGTGGAATCCTGCTTCCGGCCAGAATCAAAAGAGGCGGACGGAGGACTCTTCGCCTTTTCTGAAGTGACATCCGGATCGGCTGCCTTCTTGTGCGCGACAGCAGCGTTGGGTGCGGGTGCCGTTCCAACTTCTGCCGCAGCTTCCGCTGAAGTTGCGGCATATGCGGGCTGGTCGATTGGAAGCGACACGGCGTCCGCAGGCAGGCTCGAAGTCGGTGATATTGCCGTGACCTCGGCGACGTCCCCCTTGTGGCGCGTTTCACGCTCGTCGACGGATGTTCCTTCGGTCGGCTCTTTCGATGAGACCGCCTCGTAGGGTTTCGACACGACGTCCCGCGTGCGGTCGATGGAATTGTCGAGTTTCGAGGCGAAGCGCGGCCAGGCCGGAGAAGCATCGGCTGCAGCCCGGTCGGCTTTCACGTCCGCCGATTTCGCCGCCCTGGAGAACTTGCCAGTGCCGAGCGCCTCTGCGAAATCGGCCTGGGGCGCGCGGTTGCGGACGGCCTTGCCCTCTGCGCCGGTTTTCGGCATCAGCACCTGTGGCAAGGCCTGCTTCACTCCACTCGTCATTCCGGCATGTCTCCCAGCAGCTTATCAATGTCGGCGAGCCTGGCGCGCGTCTCGGCGACCATCGTGTCGGCTCGATCGGCGGTCGCATCGATGCCTTCGCCCGCATTGTCCCGTGCTGCGGCCGCGACCGGCATTGCCGGTGCCTCGGTTGGCGCGGATTCAAGGGCAGGCGCTTCCGGTGTCGCCGCGGCGAAGGGCGGCGTGGGACCTACGGAACGAACCTGCGGCGCAGGGCGAGATTTCTCCGGCGCAGGCTCCAGCCTGGCGGGCGCGACGGTCATTTCCCGGGCGACGGCGCTTGCCGCATCGAGAAGCTGCCGGTCGCCCTCGGACAGCCGGCCGCGGTCTATCTTCGAAAGCCGGTCGAGCACGTCGTCGACCGAGCCTGAGGTCATGGACGACAAGCCGGAGTAGAGTTCGGCGCGAGGGTCGCCCTCCACGCTTTCGGCATGCGTGGCGGCGAAGGCGGCGAATTCGATCAGCCCGTCGATGGCGGCACGCCGCGCGATGCGCAGATAGATGACCTTCTCCTGCTCGGGTTCCATCAGGGCTGCGATGTCGACGACCGCCTGGCGGGCGATAGTGGCATGGAGCGTGACGCTCCCGGCGACGAAGGCGTCGGCGAACTGGCTGGCATAGGGCGAGTGGAGATAGGCGCGGACATATTGCTCGGACAGGCGTTGGAAACGGGTGACATCGCCGAGCGTGGTGGCGACGGCGATCGAACGGCGCAGCGCTGCCTCCTCGACCAGCGTGCCGGGCGCCAGAAGCCGGGCGCGGTCGAGCAGGGCCAGCGCTTTCGCGGGCTCGGACTCCGACAGCATGGAGCCTTTCACCAGGGCGAGATACATGGCGATGTCTGGCGAATAGGCCATCGGCTCGATGGAAGCGAAGGCGTCGATCGCTTCCTTCGGCTTGCCGTTGACATAGAAGAGGATGCTCTGGCCGAGCTTACGGCTGGGATCGTCCCTGCCGAGACGGCCAAGTGCCGCCTCGACGGTGACGGGATTGCCGCCGCTCATGGCGTAGACGAGAAGCGCACGCCGGTTGAGCTCATTCTCGAAGCGCGCGCCCTCCTTGGTGGCGAAACGCTTGTCGATCATCTCCAGGAGCCTGCGCTGCATGGGCTGCGAAGCATGGTCGCCGCCGGCGAGACGATCCTGCACGAGTTCGAGCGAACGCACGATCTGGTATGGCTCCAGGCCGGCAGGCGCGTCGGCGGCAGCGGGGAACGCCGCGCCGAAGGCCAGTATGCCTGCGAGGCCGGGCCTGATCATCCGCCGACGTCCAGCAGTATCTCGATGCGCCGGTTGGAAGCGGCGAGCGGATCGGCTTTGTCCTTGAGTTTGCGCGCCGCGTGACCCGCGACGGTGGTGATGCGGTTCTCGTCGAGGCCGCCGCGCACCAGCATGTAGTAGGCCGAATGCGCGCGCGCGGTGGAGAGCCGCCAGTTGTCGTAATTCTCGTTGCGGAAAGGACGGGCGTCAGTGTGGCCGTCGATGGTCAGCGTGCCCTTCTGCCCGGCGAGGATCTTTCCGATCTTCTCCATGGCGAGGACGAGTTCGCGGCGGGGAACGGCCGAGCCGACCTCGAACATGCCGAAGTCGAATTGGTCGGTGACGGAGATGATGACGCCGTCCTTGCCGGCGACTACGGTCAGGCCCTCGGCGAGCTTGCTGTCGGGGCCGAGCGATTGGGCGAGTTCCTTGCGGATGGCGTCGGCCGTTTCGACGGTCGCGGCGCTAGGCTTGCCGCCGGCTCCGGGTCGCTGGTCGGCCGTGGCGGCCTCCTGCGGTTTCTGTTCTGCCCTGGCGAGCGGTTCCAGCGGCGCCACGTCGGCCGGCGCCTCGGCGTTCTGCTTCACGGAATTTGCCGGAAGGCCGGTGCCGGACGGCTTTTCGCCTTCCGCGGTCTCGCCCCTGCTGACCACCTGCTGCGTCCAGAAATCGGGCGCGAAGGGATCGCGATAGGCCTCGCCGCCTTCCGCGCCGGTCGACGGCCCGGAGGTCTGGGCGCCGCCGTCGCCGGCAGTGCTGACATTCTGCAGCTTGCCGGTTTCCTCTGCGATCTCGGCGAGCACGGCGTAGGGGTTGGCGAAAAGATACTTGTCCGAGTGGAGCCGGCTGCTGTCGTCGACGGTCTGCTCGGAGGTTTCCCTCGCGTCGCCGGTGCTGGCTGCGCTGGCCTGCTCGGCCTGCTCCACGGCGCTGCCCGCTGAGTTCGGGTTCTCGCCGAGATCGCCCAGACCCTTCTTCGACGAGTTGCGGTCGATCAGCTTGACTGGGTTGAAGTAGCTGGCGACGGCGGCCTTGGTCTGCTCGTTGGCGGCGTTGATCAGCCACATGACGAGGAAGAAGCACATCATGGCGGTCAAGAAGTCGGCAAACGCGATCTTCCAGACGCCGCCGTGGTGGCCTTCGTCGTGGTCGTGGTTGCGGCGGACGATGATGATTTCCTGCCGCGGCTCTTCGCCTGCCGTCGTCATGCTCATTCGAGGATTTCCGAGAGGATCGCCGACCATTCGGACAGGCGGGTTTCAAACAGATTGCCGTCGATGGTGACGGAGAGATCGAAGCCGGGCGCCTCGACGTAGGCGAAATTGCCGGCCTGCTCGCCGAGCGCCTTCCGCAGCGCCTCGTAGAGCGATTGCGGGCCGCGTATGTCGATGCGGAAGCTCTCGCGCTCCTCGACAGCGGCGCGGATCGAGGCGGCGAGGCTTTCCATGGAGCGCCGCTGCAACTCCTCGCTGAGGAAGGAACCGAGGATGCGGGCTGCCGAAGTCGCGGCCTGCTGGCCTATGCGGTCCTCCATCTCGCGCAGGCGGAGCGCGATGGTCTCGCCCGCCGTCTCGCCGATGGCGCGGAAAATTTCGTCTACTTGAGCGGCATGCTCCTGGCGCAATGTCTCGAGCTCGGCGGCGTGTGCGAGCGACAGGCGCTCCTCCACGGCAGCTTCCGCCCTGGCGATCTCCGCGCGAAGGATTTCTTCCGGGCTCGGCTGAGGCGCCGGCGCCGGTTCGGCATGCGCAGGAAACGCGCCTGCGGCCGAAAATGCAGTCGCGGCGGTCGGGGGCCGAGCGCCGAAATCCTTGAGGAGGTCGAAGAGCGCGGGAGACGTCACGCCGCCTCCTCCTGATGCGCCCATTTGCGCAGGATATGCGCGGTGCGCTCCTCATTGAGGTCGACCATGCGAGCCAAGCGATCCTGCGGGGCAGGGCGCAGTTTCTGCCTGAGTTCGTCGAGCGGCGTCTGGGCCGGACGCGCATTGGGGAGCGCGGCTTGCGCCTCGGCGGCGGCTGCCTCGGGGCCGGGCAGGGAACGCTGCACCTCGTCGAAGCTCGGACCGGCGCCGATTGCCGGGGTGGCAGGACGGCCGAGCGCGGCGACCATCGGCTTGAGGCCGAAGAAGGCGACGAGGAAGACGACGACGATGAAGGCTGCGGCGTTGATCATGGTGCCGGCGTGCTGGCCGAGCGAGGCCATGATGCCAGGCTCCTCCAGGGGCACGCCGTCCAGCCCACCGATGAACTCTACCGCCGACACGTCGATCACGTCGCCGCGCGTCTCGTTGAAGCCGGTCGCCGAAGAGACGAGTTTCTGGATCTCGGCGACGCGCTCGGCGATCTTCTCCGGCGTGGCGTCGGGACCAAGGATCGCCGCGAGACGCTCGCGGTTGACGACGACGGCGATCGACATCTTGGTCACCGTGTAGCCGTTGCTGACGGTGGCGATGCGCTTGGAGTTCATCTCGTAATTGGTGGTTTCCTCCTTGCGTTCGCTCTGCTCGGAGGATTCCGGTCCGTCGGTCGGCGCGAGATCGGCCTCGGGCATGTTCTGCTCAACGCTCGCCGGCGCGGCGGACGAGCGCTGGCTGTTGTTCTCGTTGGCGCGGACGATCTGGACAGAGCGTTCGACACGCGATTCCGGATCGAAGATCGTCTCCTCGGTCTGGCGGCTGTCGGTGTTGACCTCCGCCTTGACGCTGGCGCGGAAATTGTCGGGCCCGAGATAGGGGGCGAGCGCGCGGCGGATATTGTCCTCGATCTGCGTCTCGACGGTGCGCTCGACGCCGAGCGAGCGGCTGACGCTGGTGTTGTTCGGATCGTCGCCGGCGGCCAGCAGCGTGCCCGAGGAGTCGAGCACGGTGACGTCCTCGGCGTTGAGGCCGGGCACGGCGGCGGCGACGAGATAGCGGATCGACGAGGCGGCGCGGGTGGCGTCCATCTCGGAAGCGCGGATGACGACGGAGGCGGAAGGCTTTTGCGCGTCGCGGCGGAAATTGGCGCGCTCGGACATGACGATGTGGACGCGCGCGGCGCGGATGCCCGCGATCGACTGGATGGTGCGGGCGATCTCGCCCTCCAGAGCGCGCACGCGGGTGATCTGCTGCATGAAGGAGGTGAGGCCGAGCGAGCCGACATTGTCGAAGAGCTCGTAGCCGCCATTGGCGCTGGTGGGCAGGCCCTTCTCGGCAAGCAGCATGCGCGCCTGCGCGGTCTTGCCTGCCGGCACCAGCACCGTCGTGCCGTCGGCGGCGACGTCGAAGCCGATGCCGTTCTCGCCGAGCACAAGACCGATCTGGTTCACGTCGGCCCGTTCGAGGCCGACATAGAGCGTCTCGTAGGCCGGACGGTTGAGGTAGACGGAAGCGACACCGATAACGGTCAGTACCAGGGCAAGGACGCCGCCCATCAGGGCGAGGCGGCGGGGACCGAAATCTCTGAGGTTCTGGACGACGGCGTTCAACTGTTCGGGCAACGATCCTGCTCCCGTATTTTCATTCCGGGCATGGGAGCGCCGCGCGATAGCGGGTCCGATGCATCGATCGCTCCAGCCTACGGTCCGAAGCTTGTGCGAGGATGAAATCGGGCGTCGTTCAGGTCAGAAAAATGCTTTGCGTATATCGCCAAAAAGACAAGTCGAAACAAAAGACTA